>DAOTTV010000008.1:0-4972 GCA_034437755.1 Anaerolineae bacterium
AGTAGTGCGCTCAGCGGTCGCTTGACCGAAAGCGATCTGGATACGCCGCGCTATAGCCGTGATGAATTTGAAGCAGGCATGCAACGCGCAGGCATCACCACGCAGAGTATATTGAGTGCCGCGCGCGATCCTGAGAGCGTACTCGGCTATATCGAAGTCCACATTGAGCAGGGCATACGCCTTGAGTCAGCAGGGTTACAGGTCGGGGTCGTCACGTCGATTGTCGGCATTCGCGGGATGTGGTTGCACTTCACGGGCGAGGCGGCACATGCTGGCGCGATGCCTATCGCTGACCGCAAGGATGCTATGCTGGGCGCATCGACGTTTACCCTGCAATCTCGCGAGCGCATCCGCAACGATTTCTTCCCCGGTGTGGTCAATGTTGGGCAAATCGACCTCAAGCCGGGCGCGTTCAACATTGTGCCGGCACAAGTATCCATCGGGGTTGAATATCGCCATGGCGAGCTTGACCAGCTCGACGCGATGCAAGCCGCGCTGATTCAAATTGCCGAAGATGCTGCCCGGCATCATGATTTACAGCTAGAGATCGAGCATCTATCCGCAGTCGAACCGGCACCGATGGATGAGACGATGATGACTCATCTGGAACAGACGGCGACTGCCCTAGGACTCGGTCACAAGCGGATGATGAGTTTCGCCGGTCATGATCCGCAGAATATGGCGCGGATTGCGCCGTGTGCGATGTACTTCGTTCCGAGTAAGGACGGTATCAGCCACAATCCGGCGGAGTTTACCAGCGATGAGGACTGTGTCAACGCCGCCAACGTCATGCTCAACACCGTACTGGCGCTTGCCAAGCAACAGCCGTGAGCGTGTGTCAGCGCTTTCTAACGGGATTCTTTATGGCAAAAATCGGCTGAATATCCTAAAATTCGTGCTGTAATGTTCGTTGTACGCGGCACACACTGCCCGTTCAACATCCTCTGATTATTGAACCTGAGCGAGCAAACAACACAGCACGGGTTTCTGTTCGACGAGTCGTAAGAGTACGAGATGGCCAAACGTAACAAGAAAAATCGGCGACAAAATCGGCGGCAGGCGGAGCGTGAACTGCTACGCGATCAAGACCGCTTACAAGCAATGATGCACGGGCACGCAGACGAGTACTACGCAGACGAATTGCTAGAAACGTACGAAAACCCCGAGGCGTATAATCCCCCCGCACCGGACACGAGCATCGGCGCGCGTTTTGGCTTTGGGCCTGATCCCAAAAAAGCCGATCCCCTGCCGGATGAACCGTGGTGGGCGCAAGAAGAGGATGAATACGAACTCACCGAGTATGAGAAGAAGCAATACGGGGAATACAAAGAAGGCAAGCATATCTCGGAATTGCCGCCCGAACCCGTAGATAATAAGAAGAAAAAAGACGACGCGCAGAAGCCTAATCCGGTCGCCGCCTACGTACAAACGGTGAAAGAGCGCTGGGAGCGGATCGACTGGGAACTGGTGATGGTGCGCGTCTATGAAATCCGTGATAACGTCGGTGAGCGCATCTCGCCAGTGACGAGTCGCGTTGATGATGGGCTGGCATGGCTGGAGCTACAGCTAGAAACCCGCGCAAATATCCCTGAAAATTATTCGCGTCCGGTGACGCTGGCGGTGGTCAGCGCGCCGCTGGTGCTGATATTGGTGACGATCGTCGCCGTGTTGTTGCTGACAGGCGGCGACTCCGGTCAGGGGGATAACGGGCAGGCGATTGTCGAGACGGACAATCGACAGACGCAAGTCGCACAGGCGGCACAGGCGACCAACACGCCGCGCCCGACGATCACCCGTGTGCCGCCGAGCCGCACGCCGCGCCCGACACGCACGACCGCACCCGCAACCAGCACACCACGTCCGACCATCGCCACGACCAACACACCACGTCCGCCAGCAACCGCAATCACCGACCCCGCGACGGATGCGCCTGCTGTCGCTGATACTAGCGCACGCGGGGCAATCGCGCCGCTCTTCCAGCCGTCGGTACAACGCTGGAGCAATGACATCCAGCGCTGGGGCGCGACCTATAATCTTGATCCTGATTACTTCGCGGCGATCATGCAGTTGGAGACCTGCGGCAATCCGGCTTATCAGGATGCAGACGATAATCTAGGGTTGTTCGCCGTGCCAGCCGAGCGCTTTCAAGCGGGGGAAGACCCCTTCAACGTGGAGGACAACGCCCGCCGCGCCGCCGAATATATCCAATACTGTACGACGCTCAGCGAAGCCGATGTTGCTAAGGCGCTCGCCTGTTACCACGCGACAGACATCGCCGTTGCCCTGACGGGACTGAGCGAATGGTCGCCAGATACGCAACAATACTTCTGGTGGTATGTTGAACTATACAGCGATGCGATCAGCAATCTCGACCAGAGCAACGCGCTTGACGCATGGTTGGCGCAGGGTGGCGATCAAGTGTGTGCGCGTGCCGCACAAAACTAATCCGCGTCGGTTATTATCAGACATCACACGCAAGCAGTCAAAGGACATCTCCACCTATGAAGCCAACGCAAGACCGCTTTCCCGTCGTCGTGATCGGTGCTGGCTTAGCTGGCTTATCTGCAAGCGTGCATCTCGCTGATAAGGGCATTGCGCCCCTACTGATTGATGCCGACTCATCGTGGGCGGGCGGGCGTTTAGCCGGCGGTGATGTGGAGACTTTCGTCCATCAGGGGCAGGTGTGGTCGTTCAAGCCGGAGCATGGCGTACATGCGCTGTGGGGCAATTATCACAACATGCGGATGATGTTAACGCGCTTTACCGACAGCACCTTACAGCCCTCGGGCGGGGAAGAATGGATTAACCGCTGGGGGCGCGACGTGCGCCGCATTGAGGCGGGCAACGCGATTCGATCGCAATGGATACCGGCACCGTTTCATTATTTGCAATTGCTCTTTCATCCGTCTATTTGGCAGACGATACAGCCCTGGGATTTCCTCTCGTTACCCGGCATCCTGGCGAGCATCCTGCTCACGCTCAGCGTTGATCCGATCAAGGAGCGCGTCGCATGGGACGGGCTGACGATGGACGACTTCTTCTATTTGTGGACACCGAACCTACGCACGACCTTCGAGGGACTCGGCACGAATTTGATCGCCGCGCCCAAAGACCAGATTTCGCTAGCAGGCTACATCGCCGCCCTGCGCTTCTATACTATGCTCCGTCGTGACGCATGGCAGATGAGTTATCTGCCCGCAGATGCCCACACGAGCTTAATCGCGCCACTGACGACCGCAATCACAGCGCGGAGGGGCGAGTTGCGGCAGGGGGTCGAGGCACTGTGTTTAGAGCGCATCGCTGATGGCTGGCGCGTGGTCGTCCATGATGATAACGTCAACGGTCGGCGCAGTATCGAGACCGATCATGTGATTCTAGCGACTAATGCCCCCGCCGCCCGTCGCTTGCTGTGCAATAGCCCTGATACCCGCGAGCAAGCGCGCACGATGATCTTCCCCGATGGCATCGGCAACGCGACCGTTGACCTGTGGTTTAGTCGTGCGCCGGCAGATGGCGCGATCGGCGGGATGCTGACGGGTGACTTCACGCCGGATAATTACTTCTGGTTGCATCGGCTCTACGATGATTATCGCGCATGGCACACAGCGACCGGCGGCAGTGCGATCGAACTGCACTTTTACGATGATCGCATCATCAATCAGCCGGATCGTAATTTGATCATCGAAGGGGTGAGCGAAGTCCTGCGTGCCTTCCCAGAACTGAAAGGCTCGTTTGTGCATGGGGTGGTACGGCGCAACAGCAAAGTTCACACGCGCTTTCGCGTGCCAACTGCCGCTAGCTTGCATGTCGAATCGCGCTGGGAACGGCTGTATGCCTGCGGTGATTGGGTCGGCTATGATACGCCGGCGCTGTGGATGGAACGCGCCACGACGACCGGCATCGCCGCCGCTAACGCTGTGCTACGGGCGCATGACATCGCGCCCTATACCGTGCAACAACCGGCCCCGCCCGAAGCACTGGCACGCGGTCTGAGCGCGATTATGCACGCCGGACGCCGGGCGTTAGCGCCGCTGGTGCGTGCGATCACCTATGCCCGAAAAGCGCGTCAACCATCATGAGCGATGCCCCCGCTTGCGAATTGTTAAATTTTATAGACAATTCACTAACAGGCGCATTTTAGCGTTGAATCGGGTCGCTTGTGTAATAAGAATTGTTATACTCAATAGTGGTATTTAAATACACGCATATTAAGGGGAACACATTATATGCAAAAACTTCGTTTACTGTTGATCGTCGTGCTAGCTATGCTCATCACCGTGCCAGCTATGGCACAGAATACGCCGGCTGATTTAGGGCTGCCTGCTGGCGATCGGATTCTGGCGTGGGTTGCACCAGCACCAGCACCCAACCGCCAAGCCGCTAACCAAGCTGGCGAAATCGTCTACTTCAACGCGGATGGCACCATCGAATCCGTGCTAACTCTGCCGGATGGCACGACCCGCGTCACCCCCTGTGGTAACGCGACATCGCCTGATGGCGAGACGTTTGCTTTCGTCACGACGGTGACCGCCGGCAATATCGAGAGCGGGAATATTTACACGGTGCGCGGCACAGGTAACCCGACTCTGCTCATCGAAGAAGTGAACCCGATGTCGTGTGTCGGCAGTAGCACATTACAGTACACCGATGACAGCGCGGTGATGGGCTTGATCGATTATCGGCAAGATGCTGAGATCATGCTATCCGTCACGGGGACACTCCAGCTTTATGATACGTCGGATAACAGCCTGATTAACAGCTTCGAGAACATCACTGATTTCGATCTGGGGGCTGGGAATGGCGCGTTCATCGGCTTCTTCAAGAATGATCGCAACGAGGCGACTGAAGTCGCGGTGTTCTTCTGGGATGGCAGTAACGATCGCGAAGTGGCGACCATCGTCGCTGAAGAAGATTGCTATTACACGTCCGGCAGTGTCGAGACTTTGCCCGATGGGCGCTTGGTCGCTGTGCT
>DAOTTV010000009.1:0-2679 GCA_034437755.1 Anaerolineae bacterium
GTGGCTAGGAGAGGGACTTCAACCGTGCTTGTCTTGCGGGCAGAAGCTGGCGTAAATCAATTGACCTGAGTAGTCACTCCCTTTTTGAGAAAAAGGGAACGTCAAAATGAACAAGGTCAAGGAACGACAGTTCCTTGTGGGCGGGCGGGGGCAAAGCCCCTGCAACAAAAACCACACGAAATCCCAAAGAGCCTACTCAAGAGGCTTCAAAATAGCACCTTCAGTGTGCTCATAAGACTGTTTCTAGTCTCATGGCTTTAGCCTGAGGTAGATGCCTACCATACCTCACCCGCGCGTTTTTCCCCACGTATCCATCGTGCCAATTTGTCATGTGCGCGACCACGCACTACACTGTACGGTAAGATTACAGGTAAGCGATGAGATGAAAAGCGTATGCCACAGGACAACAAGCTACGACAGGCGGTGATTATCATACACGGGATTGGCGAACAACGCCCGATGGAAACCCTGCGCGGTTTCGTCAACTCGATGTTGCAGGATGCAGACGACCGCGAGCGCGAGCAATTCTATAGCGAACCCGATAAACAGGCGAACACCTACGAACTGCGCCGGATGCAATCCGCCCATCTGGACATCAAGACGGATTTCTACGAATTTTACTGGGCACATCACATGAGTGGCGAGTTTCATCATGTGCTGGATTGGGTACAGCAGTTACTCAACCGCGAGCCGGATCGACGCTTGAAGCCCTTCTGGTTGGCGGGGCGCGGGCTAGCGTGGATCATCGCCGCTATTCTCGTGTGGTGGATCATCAGCCTGCTGATGGGCATCGCCTTCCCGACGGGGCTATGGGTGTCGTTCGTGGTCGTGCTTCTGTTGGGTTACAGCTTGATCACGACGCAGATTGCCGATGCTGCCCGCTACTTGCACCCCTCAGCGCGCAATGTCGCTGTGCGTCAGCGCATCCGTGCCGATGGCGTGGCACTGGTACGCCGCCTGCATGAGACGGGTGATTATGATCGAATTGTGATCGTCGGGCACAGCCTCGGCGCGGTGATCGCCTATGACATCGTGCGCTATGCGTGGCTAGAGTATTTCGACTCCTACGGGTACTTCGATGAACCAGCACATGACGCGCTCCGCAAGTTAGAAGCCTTTCAGCTGGATGCCGATGCCACGCCGGAGCAACTCGCCCAATTTCAGGATTTACAGCGGCAAGTCTGGCTCGAACAACGGCAGTCGGGCAATCGCTGGCTAGTGACCGACCTCGTGACGATGGGCAACCCGCTGACCTACATTGATTACGTCTCGGCAGGCGGGCGCGACGTGTTCCAGCAATTGGTAAACCTGAGCGAATACCCGACCGCGCCGCCCAAAAAGTGGAGCGATGCGACTCCTTACGCCAAGAACATCCCCTATGAACGCGATGGCGAGACCAAGATCGTCAAGCAGTTGCACTATGACGCGGTTTTCGCCTGCACACGCTTCACCAATTATTACTTCCCGACGGATTTAATCGGCGGCCCGATCGCTCATTTGCTGGGCTGGGGTATTCGTGATGTCGCGCTGGATGACCGTGCGGGGGGCTGGCGCAGTCGCTTTGAATCGCACAATTGGTATTGGTTCAAGACGGGCGACATCAACGCGGGGGATAGCGTGCGCTGGCAAGCGACAATGGCACTGCGCGCGAGCTTACAACTGGATGATGAGACGTGGAAAGCCAATTTGCACCACCTGCGCGACAAGCATCAGCGCAAGGCGATACAATCGGCGCGGTCGTTGCGGGCGTTCCTGGCGCAGATGTTCAGCTCGTCCACGCCTCCATCGTAAACGACAATGGCAGAGCATATGCCCTGCCATCGTCCTGTTATGATGCGTCTGTCGTGTGATCGTGCAGGACGCTCGCCCTCACTCACCGACGAATTCCGCGCCGACGACCCCCAACGTGCTCGACTCGAATAGATGGAAGTTCAAATCGTGCAAGTCCAGCACAACATAGGTCCGGGACGTGTGTCGCGCACTCTCGAAGGTATAGAGCGATCCTGGGTTCACCAACAAGCCGCTCTCCACTTGCATGTAAAGCGGCATATGGGTATGACCCGTGATCAATACGTCCGTTCGTAGCGACTTCAGCACCATGTTCAGATACGTATCCGATAGATGGTCACGGTACATGCCCCACATATTGTTGCCGGGCTTCCCATGACACATATAGAAGCGGCGGTTGCCGACGCGCCCTTTCCAATCGAGGGGCAAGTTCTTCAAATACGATCGGTTCTCGGACGTAATGCCCGAAAACCACTCATCATGATTCCCGCGTACAGTGGCGATATTATGACGACGAACGCAGGCGACCACTTTGTTCTGCTCAGGCCCGCGTCCCACTAAATCACCCGCACACAGAATACGTGAGACATGGTGTTCCTTCTTCATTTTTTTAAGTGTTCGCTCCAATGCACCATAATCTCCATGAACATCTGATATGATTCCTACTCTCATTACTAAACCTTTAACCTGTTAACATAGGTCAATTATATGTCAAACAGATGTGATCTTGTACCCTGTAAGCATGTGTTCGATTGGGAAGCGGTTTAGATTATCTCAGGAAGTAACTACTCAGGTCAATTGATTAGCGCTGTCTTTAGCCCTCATCCCCCAGCCCCTTCTCCCGATCGTTAACACTGGGAGAAGGGGAGACAAGCACGGTTGAAGTCCCTC
>DAOTTV010000010.1:0-37607 GCA_034437755.1 Anaerolineae bacterium
GTCTCTTCGTCCTCATCGCCCAGACCAATCTTCTTGAGCAGAGTCCGCGCTTTCTTGGCGATGAAGTCCAGTGCTTCGTCGATTGCCTCTTCGACAAATTCCTGCACGTTCTCGATGGCATTAGCCACCTTACGCGGCAGGTTACCCAGCCCGAGGAAATCGGCGAGGAAGTCGATCACAATCGGCAAGAGACGCGCAAGCGATTCTTCGATGGCTTTCGCCATGCCGCCAATGTTGCCGCTGATGATGTCGGCAATCCCGCTGACAACCGTTTCGATCAAGCCGAAGATGCGCGCCGCGTTTTCGAACAGCCACGACAGCACCTTGTAGATCACTTCGATCGCCTGTAGCACCGCCCCCGCTGGATTGAGCAAGCCCAGCAGACGCATAGCCACCTGCTTGATTAAGGTCTCGACGATGAACTCGATCGCCGTCTCGAGAATCACATCGAGGATGTTCTGCGGGTCGAGCGTCTCTTCGACAAGGCTGAAGATCCCCTCCGGCCCCATCTCGATCAACTCGGACATCAGCGACCACGCCTTCTCGACCATCTCGACGTTCTCTTCGCCCACGCGCTTGGCGAGCAAGCGTTTGATGCGATCCCACGTGAAGCCCATCACCTGCATGAAGAAAGTGACGAGACTCTTGAGCGAGAAATCACGCGGGGCTTCCACGCCGACATCGCTCAAGCGCGAGAACAACCACGAGAACATGCCATCGAGCAGGTGCGTGGGGATGTTATCGAAGAAGAGTTGGAAGCCGGCCCCCAGCGCGTTGACCAGATTGTTAGCGAAGGTCAGCGGGGCGGCGGCAATCGCATCAATGGAATCGCCAATGCGGTTGACCACGCCCCAGAAGGCGGCTTTGGCGATGCCGATAATCTCCAGCAGACCGTTAATGATGAAGCGCGCCGGGTCTTCGAGGAAGGACACGATCGACGCTTGGATACGCCCGATCAAGCCCTTGGCTTTCTCGCGCAGGGCGTGGACTTCTTCGCGCATCTCCTGCACAGCACCGGCGGCTTTTTGCGTTAATTCCTGCGTGAAGGTCTGGCGCGTGGTCTGTACCTGCTGATTGAGCGCGTTCAGCTTATTATCGAACTGCGCTTGCTGTTCCTGCGCCCACCCTTGCAGATTCTCTGGCAGGCTGGCGAATAGCTGGCGGATTTGCTGGCGGGCATTAGCAATGATCGCCTCGCAGGTTTTGACGACGCTATCGACTTCGGTCGAAATATCGGTGAGTAGCTTGCACACACCATCGCCGAAGGCTTGTTCGGCGCGGTCGTACTCATCGGTGATCCAATCCGGCAAGCCGAAGATCGCATCGCCCAATTCGTTGAAGAAGCCGTCCACACCCGAATGTCGCTCTTCGATCCAAGCATCGACCTTCGCTAGACTCTGCTTAAAGCGCGTTGAGAGGATCGCGACCCCCGCGTCCCAGCGTTCCATCGCCATCGTCGGCAACTCTGCCATCAACTCATCGACACGTTGCTGGGCATCGGCGTAAATCTGGTTCGCCTGTTGCCCGACCTGCGCGCGCTGGCCTTCTTCGGACTGAATCATCTGATCGCGCTGGTTGCTATTCTCGGCGACGGTCGTCCGGCGGGCTTCGCGCATACTTTGCAGAGCGCGGGCTTGTAGCTCGTCCATGCTCGCCTGTGCATCCGCTTGGATGCTCTGCTGGCGTGCGAGGACTTTCGTCGTATCGACGCGCGCGCTCTCCTCAAGTTCGGATTGGGCATCGCGGGCATCTTGCAGGGGGCCGCTCTCGACGAGATTCGCCGTCTCTTGATACTCAGACGTTGCCGCGTCGATCTGCGCTTGATTCTCCTCGACCTGTTGATCGAGCGAGATTTCATCGGGGCTGTTGCCCTCTGGCACGGCTTGCCCGGCATCGACCTGCGCCGCTCCCGTGGCTTCTTCCGGCACATCTTGCGGCGGTTGCGGTTCTTTCTCGCGCTGACCGCTGGGTTTAGTGTCGAGATCGTCGTATTCATCGTCCACGCGCTCGACATCGCGATCAATCTCGCCGTCCAGCTCTTTGCCCGCATCTTTCGCCATCGCCTCGGGATCGGCGGACGTGAGCGAGTCTTCATCCGACGGACGACGATCGCGGATGGCTTGCCGGATGCGATCGCACAATTCCAACACTTCGGGACTGGGGCGCGGGCGCGATCCTAACTCGGCGAAGAGGTCTTCTTCGGCTTTGCCCTGCGTCTCCTGCTCCGGTTCGGTGACTGCCGCGCGTGCGTCAGTCGTCTGTGCAGTCGATGATGGCATCTCGGTATGCTCTGTCGCGACGGTGTTGGCTTCGTCCTGTACCGTCGTCAGGCGGCTTCGATCTTGCTCGGTGAGCGTCGGATCAGGCAAAATCTCCTGATCGGTCGCCGCAGGTGCGCCACCGACGGGTGCCGTCCCCGTATTGGCTGGCGCGCTCGTCTGTTCACTGTCACTGGTCGGGGGCGGCCCACTCGCCTGCTCGGCTGATGTGGCGCTCTCGCCCGCGTCACCTGTATCGTCCGTCGCCTGTTGATCGGTCGCGCTTGCGTCGTCGGTCGGTGCGTTCGCGTCCTCACTGCGGTCGTTGTCAGCGGAGTCGTCCGTCGCCTCGACCGCTTGCGCGTCATCGCTGGGGGCGCTGGTCTGCGCGGTCACGTCGGTATCGGTCACAGATTGCTCGTCGTTGTCGTCATCGGGCGCACGCTGGAGTGCTATTCGGCTATGCAGAGATGAGAGAAGCGTAAAATGATTGCGCGGGGAGTCCGTCGAGTCGTCATCGGCGGGCGGGGTCGTCGCGCCGATAGACAGCAGAGCTTCGTTGTCGGGCACGTCTTCGGCGGGGTCGTCGCGCTCGTCGGCATCGTCGCTGTGCTGGCGCGCAAGTTGGCGCTGGGTGTGCTGATTGCCGAGCGTCTTTTGCGATGTGAGCAGGCGCGTACTGAACGGTGCGCGTACAGGATCGGTGCGCGCTTCTACATTGGTTGGCGCGTCCGTCTGTGCTTGTTGTGTTGTGCGCTCTTGCTCGTCAGGACGCGACACCATCGGTGTGCGCCGCCGCGTGTCCTGTTCGGTAAATTCTGCCATAGCCGACAAACCACCTACTGCCCATAAATAAACAGGGCTCCTTGGGATTTCGCGTGTTTTTTTGCAGGGGATTTGCCCCCGCCGCCCCACAAGGAACTATCGTTCCTTGACCTTGTTCATTTTGAACGCTATGCGTTCAAAAAGCAAAAGTTTTTGACGTTCCCTTTTTGAAAAAAGGGAACAAAAAGAGCTTGACCACACAAGATACGAAAGAACCATAAACAGCAACCGTCCCTGCGATTGCCATGCGCCCCATCGCGCTTAGACTTAGTATTCAGTATATACGATATAAGTTTATTTGTGTCAATTTTAATGGGCGATTTTCGCCCAGATTTAGGATTCGCGCGCGTCGATCGCCTCTGATTTGATCTGTACCGCGAGCCGCACGAAGTAATCACTGAGCGTATTGCCGAAGGTAATCACGTCTTCTGGATGTAATTCCGTGCGTTCGGTGATGCGATTGTTGTTCTGAAAGACCGGAATTTCCGACGATTCATGCAGTTGTAGCACCCAGATATTCTCGTCCGGATTATAGTTGATCGTCGCCTGCACTGGCGATGTCAGGTTTTGCACGCGCTTGACATAACGCGGCGATGTCGTCTGCACGCTCTCAAGCAGGTCGATGTCGAGGCGCTGGTCACCGCCCCGCCCAGAGAAGCCGATGGTCTGATAGAGCGCATCGTCCACACCCTGAATCGGATAGGCTTTGTCTTGATTGTTCAGGTCACGCAAGAGGAGCGTATTCAGTCGTCCGTGATACTGCGCGCTGACATACCAGATTGTCTTGCTCTGCCCGTCGATCTGATCGCGCAAGTCGCGCAGGGTGGTCGATGGCGAGACGACTTTCATCAGGTAAAACTCCTGCTTCATGGGGTCAATATCGGCGATATATTGCATGATCGTCTGAATGTCGAGATTATCGCTGACTTGTAGATTGATCGTTTGCTTTTCCAGACCGGCGAAGATCGCCACCGGCACATCCCCGCGATCATCTAACCCTAAATTCTGCCGTTCGTAATCGTCCATGATGAGGATGTTGAGGCGGGCAATTTGACCGGTGAGCGTGTTACCATCGATCGCGTGGAAGACGACATCCGTATCACGATCAATCTGGATCGGCGGGCTTTCTGGCTCTAGCTGATACTCGCCAACGAAGGCCCGCAGGTAGCCACTCTTCGACCTAATCGACCACTGGTTGTTGTTCTTCTCAAGGATTAGCGTCTCGCGCGATACACCGGTGCGATAGCGCGAGGGCACAATCGGCGTGATGTCGATGTCAGGCTTGTAGGTCTCGGACAAGCGGCCGGCGATAATCTGGTTAGAAGCCGGCACGGGGACAACTTTGTTGAAGCCACGGGCTTTAAAGCGCACCGCCTGCTGATAGAGCGCGATCGGGCGCTTTTTTTCTTCACGCGGGCGCATCATGATGATGCGATCGCCGACTTGGAAATTCATCTCGCGCAGGGCGCGGTCGGGCTGGATGAGTTGCCCGATTTCAAAGGTATTGGCATCGACGAAGGCATCATTTTCCGATAGATAGCGCGTGATGCGCCCGATCGGGACATCGGCATGTAGAGGTTCTAGCTCGAATAACGTACCACTGCGAACATCGACAAACTGCATGTGGATCGTCGCCATGATGATTTGCTCCTTATGTATGCGGCAATTCGCTGACGGATGTACGTTGCAAGCTCAGACGATACCCGTCAAAATCCAGCACATCTTCTGTTTGCAGACGATGCAGGTAGCGATCGCGGATGGGCTTGCCATTCAATTTAGTGATCGCGCCATCGGTGCGGTTGCGACAGTTGGTGTAATGCCAGGCTTTATTGCGCCAGAGCAGGATGCCATGCACCTTGCTGACGCTGACGTAATTCTGCGGCACGACAATATCACAGGTGGCTTCGCGCCCGATGGTCAACGTCTTCTTATCCAGCACTTTTTCAGTCGGCGCGCCGTAGGTCTGGCTATAGCTGGTGGGTTTCCGCGCCTCGTAGACGACTTTCATCGGTGGGCGCGAGAGATCATGTGCATCCGGATGATTCACGACGTAATCCGCCCGTGCCAGACGGAAACGCAAGAAGACGACCACGCCCAGCGCGATGAAAACCAGCAAGAGCGCCAGCGGCAGGATGAAATCCGTAGGCGCGACGGGTGAGACGACGATCGGCTTGCTGGCGGTTATGGCGACGGGTACGCCGTTCGCGTCGATCATCTGCACCTGTAGCTCGATCGTACTGGCATTGCGGGTGCGGTTAGGGTTAATCTGTGCCTGAATGTTGTCGTAGATGATCGTAAATTGCCCGTTCGCGTCAATCGGGCTGACCTGCCGCGATAACTCACGCGCTTGCCCATCGATCACTTCGCGGATGACAACCGCCCCCTGAATCCCCCGCGCTCCAAGATTGCTGATCGGTGCATCCTGTAACGCGCCGACGATCTGTACGCGCCCGTTCAACTCGGCATTATCGGGCAGGGCGGCGAAGGCTTGATCGTTGAGGGTTGCGGTCAGGGGTCGCTCAAGCTGGATGGTGACTTCGGTCTCAGTGACCGGTTGACCATCGGGCGTTTCAAGCACGACACGCACGCGATGCTCACCGGGCAATTGTGTCGGCCACTCATAGGCGAAAGTCTCGATCTCAGCGGCGGTGCGGCGCGAGGCAACCCAGTTCAAATCATCGTCGATGTACATCAGCATGACGTTGCCCGCGACGAAAGGCACCGCCTCGACCTGAATCGGGTAATCAGGCGTAATCGTCTGCCCGTCCTGCACGTTGGCGAAACGCATCGCCTGCTGGATGATGGCGGTCGGTTGCACCTGCGCGACGGCGGTCGGTTGCGCGGGCGAGACAGCGGTCGCTTGTGTCTGGGTGACGGCGGTCGGTTGTGCCTGTGGGATGGCGGTCGGTTGCGCCTGTGGGACGGCGGTCGGTTGCGCGGGCGCGATGAACTCGTTGCTCAAATCGCATCGGATTCGATCGGACTCCAGCGAGCCATCTTCTAATTCCAGCGTCATGTCAAAATCGAGGAAGGGAAGCATGGGCAAAGCGGCGCGCTCAATCCGCACTTCGATCTCGCCGGCGAGGATCGATCGCAGTTGCGACAGATTGTTGTTGAACCAATTGCTCAGCTCAGCATCGCTCTGGGTACCCTCAGCCACCCACGCGAAGCCGTCAGTCGCTTCTGCCAGGCGGCGCATGTCAAAATCAGCCGGGCCGGGATCATTCGCAGGCAGGCTATCGCCACGGAAAGACATCACGTAAAACTGTATGCCACTGCCACTGATGCGGTTATCGCCGTTGGCGTTGGTCGCATTGGCGATTGCCGGCGTGAGACCGATGGCGCGTTGGGTATCGTTGGGGCCGGAGTCGGTGATGAGCAGGACAGCTTGCCGCTGATTGTTGACCGTGAGCGCGGTTGTCGCATCGACAATCGCCTGATAGATCAAATTACTGCGTTCGGTGCCGGTCTCGGTGACGGTATCGCTCTGGATGCGATCCAGATCGACTTGTGCCGCACGCGGTGCTTGGAAAGGTGTCACCGCGTCGATGGCGGTATCAAACGCCAGCACCGCCACGTCATCATCGGCGTTCAACTGTGCGAGCAAGGTCTCCGATAGCGATTGTCTGACCGTCGCCAGCGGCATAGTCGATGTTGTATCGAGCAAGAGCAAGAGGCGCAAGGGCTGGCGCGGGACGAGCGTCGCCTGACGCACATTAGGCGGCACATCCACCGGACTGATGCTGGGGTTACCGGCACTGATTGTCAGGCGGAAGCTATCCGTCGGTGGCGGCGAGCCATCCGCTTCGTTGACCGATGCGCGAATCACCACCTGCTCGCTCGCGCTATCGTACCCGCATTGATACGCGTGGAAGGCAATATCGGGGTTATCCTGCGCGTGCAGGGGGATGAGCCACATCCCGCTATAGAAGAGAGTGAGCAGTGCAATAAGCAGTCGCAATTTTTGCATAAACGATCCTTCAGTTGTGCCTTTGCCCATCGGGGCGAGTGTATCATTTTTCCCGCCATGAGCCAGCCCAGCGCATACGGGCAAGTGTATAAATGAACTTCGGATTATAGAGTAAATACCGTTTCCACAGGCGACGCGGTTCCATCATCAAGCGAAACAACCACTCTAGCCCACGGCTTTGCATCCAGCGTGGGGCTTGCGGGGTTGTCCCGGCGATGAAATCGAACGCCGCCCCGACTCCAATCAGTAAGGGCGCGTCCAGATGATGCCGATACAGGCGCATCCACTGATCTTGCTTGGGCGATCCCAGCCCCACCCACACGATATGCGCCCCCTGCGCGTTGATGTAATCAATCGTCGTGGCGAGTGGACGTGTTTCTAAGGCTTGTGTAGGCGGGCTGTGCCAGCCAGCAATCGACAGCGCCGGAAAGCGGGCGCGCAAGTTCGCCACCATCCGCGCTGTGACATCGGGCGTACTGCCCCAGTACAGATGCCGAATCGGGCGCTGCTCGGTCAGCGCGGCGACCTGTAGCAGGATGTCAGGGCCGTAGATGCGCTCTGCCAGCGGGAACGCGCCCTGTTGCATCCACACCAGCGGCATGCCATCAGCGACGACGACATCCGCACCCAGCAAGGCTGATCGGACAGCGCGATCTTCACGCGCTTGCATCAGCGTGTAGACCGTCGCCGTCGAGATATAGCGTCGTTGCGGCCTCGTCGCCCACGCTGTGACTAACTCCAACGCTGTGTTAAAGGTCATCGCGCGCGTCGGCAAGCCGAGCAGGTCTACCGCGCAGGTACTCGCCAGCGGCGACGGACACGGCAGGTGACACAGCGGCGCAGAAGTCATAGAGCGCGGGCGGCGCGGTTTCGATTGTATGTGTTGCACCATAGTCAATTATCCCATGCGCTCATGCTCATACGCCAGTTCACAGCTTACGCGATCACGGATATTCCGGACGGGGGCAACCGCGGCGTGCGCCTTCCGCGTTGCCCGCTTGGTTCGGGCATACGTCGAACATGCTGTCGATGCCGTCGCCGTCGGGATCGTTGGGACAACCGTTATCCAGCGATCCATAAGTTTGGGGACAGGCATCGAAGGCAATATCCAGACCATCGCCATCTGTATCGTTGGGGCAACCGTTCGCCAGTGACCCATACTCGAAGGGGCAGGCATCTTGATCGTCGAACTTGCCATCGCCATCGCTATCCGGCGGGCATCCATCATCGGCGGCAGTGCCCGCGAGATCGACGCATTGATCGTCTTTATTGGGGATGGTGTCTTCGTCGTTGTCGAGGCATCCATCCACGCGCGGCGTGCTGAGCGCCCCGCCCTCATCGGGGCAGAGATCGACTGCGTTCTTGACGGCATCGCCATCAGTATCGATGATCGCGCTGACGCACCCGTTGATCTCCTGCGCGCGGAAGGGTTCTGTCAAGCGGTTGAAGAAATCAGCCGTTTCGTAATCGATCGTATCAATGCTCTCGACGGCGCGGTTGGGCACATTCCAGATCAGAACTTGCTCAGAACCGATCTGACTGTTGGGCGTGCCCTGCAAGCTACAAACCGCATCAGCACCGAAGCACGAGAACGCAATGCGCGATTCATCGAGATAACGCACCGCCGCACACACGCTATCCGTCATGAAGCGCACGCCGAGGTCTTCTTCCAGACTGAAAAGAATATTATCACCAGCCCGATACGCTCCTGATTCGAAGAAGAGCGCACTATCGCGCCCGACCACGACTTCGATCAAACGGCGGTTCTTCTCGAAGCGGTCGATCTCGACGGCCGACCCTTGATTGACGAAGAGATTAGCCGGTTCGGCTTCGCTCTCGTTGCCATCCAGCACGAAGTTCGCCAGCACGCTGATCGGGTACGGTTGCCCTTCCTCAATCGGGGGCGCTTGATCAGCAGACCTGATCGCATCTGTATACTGCCGCCCAACGATCGGATTAGCGAACAGGCTAGGGTCGATCGTCGGCACTACCGTCGGCGACGGACGCGGGGTCGGCGTGCGCGTCGGGGTCGGCGGGAGCGGGGTCGGGGTCGGCAAGGATGAGCGCGTCTCAATCGCGATCACCGTCGCGCGGTCTTGCGTCGCCGTCTCGTTGATCGCCGCAATCTCCTGCGCGGCGAGCGTCGCCTGCCGTTGATTTTCAGCGCGTTGACCGAGAAAGGCGACACCACCGATAAAAGCCACCAGCGTGAGCAGAGCGGCGGCGATCAGCACCACCGAGCGATTGAGGCGCGCACTGGCTATATCTTGCTTGCGGCGCGGGCCATCGTAGAACATGACCGCCATCGCGCAGTTGTCAATTGTGCTATTGCGAATCGCGATTTCGATCAACTCTTTGGTCATGCGCTGGGGATCACGATAAAGCGCCCGATCAGTGAAATCCTCGATGGCGACGAAGGGCGTGCGCGCGGCAGTTTTCAAGCCATCGGTCAAGCCATCGGAGCAGACAAAAACGGTGTCGTAATGTTCGAGCATCAGCCCCTCGCGCCCGCGCTTGTCAGCGACTTGATTCGCTTCCACGACTTTATCCGTCACGACATTGACATCCGTATGACCGTTGAGCGGGGTCATATACAGCCCGATATCCACATCCACATCCTCATGAATACCGATGGCGCGTGTCAGGGCGGTGCCACGGTTGACATCGTTCATCTGGTTGATGCCGATCTGACGTTGGAGTGCAAGATCGGTCGCGCGTGTATGGTTGACGTTGAGACGCACGAGCGCGATGTCATCGTCACGATTGATGCGCCGCGCGAGCATAATCGGGCTATCGCCCACGCTGGCGATGTATAAGCGACCGAACTCGTCGTCGCTATTGAGATGAATCACAGCGACGGCAACCGTTGAGTTGCCATCAGGCACTTCGCGTCGGACGACCTGATTTGCCATCTTGATCGCTTGCGTTAGCAAGCGCGGGATGTTGGTCTCGTCGCTGGTCTTGAGATGCTCGATAATCGTGTCAATCGTCTTCTTCGAGGCAAGTACGCCAAATTCGCGTTTGGACACGCCATCCGCGACGATGCTCACCTGTAGCTCTAGCCCGGCAGGGGTGACGAGTTGCTCGGTCATCGTCGAATCCTGGTTGAACTCTTTCTCAGGATTGCCGATGTCGGTGTAAGCAAAGGCTTGTAATTTAGGGGTTGCCATGACGGATGCTCCTTCAGGTTAGACGCGCGGTGGCGCGAGCGGCGAGCAATTGCTCACCTTGTCATTAATCCAGTTGATCGCCCCCTCAATCGTCAGGCGTTTGTTGGGGTCAGGTTCTAGCATCATGTAGACCATATCACACAGTGCTTGATAATCCTGTGCAATATCCGGCGGGAAGGGCTGGCGACGATTACGCAAGATGCGCTCCTCAAACTCTTCGATACGAGTGCCGGTGTAATCGCCGAAGGGATGCCGCCCATCCGTGATGAGCATGTAACAGATGATGCCGAGCGACCACATATCATATTTCAGGTTATCAACAGTGGGCGCGACACCATCCGAGATGAGCGAGGTCGAGCCGCTGTGCCGCCGTCGCTCGATCCATTCCGGTGGGGCGTAGGGTACTGTCCCCATCATGATCTCGCGGTTGTTATTATCGGCATCGCTCACCTTGCGCCGCAGGCTTCGCTTGTCCGAGATACCGAAATCGACCAATACCGGCGCGGGCATCTGGTGCGAGTCGGGCGGGGTACGAAAGACGATGTTGCTCGGCTTGAGATCACGATGAGCCAAACCACGCATATGCAGATAATCCAGCGTCTGCGCGATCTGGTAGATTAACTCGACCTTCCACGGAAGCGGGAAGGGGACGAAGGACTGATTCTCACGCGGGGTATAGACCGCGCTCAGGGTCGAGTCGGAGAGCAATTCCATCGCGAAGTACCACGACTCGTGGGTGTCGTAGGCGGTCTTCCCCCGCTTGCGCCAGTAGACGCGCCGCCCATTGCTGGCGACCGGAAAGACGCGCACGACGTTGGGGTGATGCAATTGTCGCAAGAGACGCACTTCTTTCAGCAGGGCATCTTCGTAGAGCATCCCGATTTCGACGTTCTTCTTGAGGATACGCTCCTCAATGCGGGCGATTTTGAGCGCGAGCCGCCGCCCAAGCTCTGAGGGGTGCGTAATATCGCCGACGGATACTTCGTAAACAATCGCCATTTTGCCCTGTTGCGAGATGGCGCGCTCGATGGTGAAGGGGCCTAAGGGCGTGCCGGGTGGATACAGATTTGACATGATGATTTACCTAACACTAGTCTTTGCTACGGTGCGAATGCGAATATAAGATCGGCGATTAGCGCACATCAATAATTGTCGTCGTCGTCATCTTCAAACAGGTTAAGCGAGCGTCCGCGTCGCGGCACAATGCCCTCGTCCAGCTCATCATCATCTTGCTGGGCATCATGAAAGCTGGCATCGTCGTCCGCGTCGAGAATCGTCTGTTCGGGATTAGCGTAGGGATCGAACATCTCCGATTCGTCGGCGGGGGCATCGTCGGTGACGTAGATATCGGTCTCATCGCTCAACATCGGGCTATCGGCCGCCGGTGGCGTGTAAGGCTCTGCCGGCGCGCGCAAATCCTCAAACCGGAGCTTGACACCATTGCCCAGATTGACAATATCGCCGGATTGCAGGCGCGTGTTGCGGTTGGGCGGTAGCGGTGTTTCCGCGTCGTTGAGATAAGTGCCATTGGTGCTGTTATCATCGACGAGGAAGTACTCGATCCCGCGATGCAAGATCGATGCGTGTTGCCCGCTGACGAAGCGATAATCAAGCTGAGCGTGCGCGTCACTGCCTTCTTTGCCGAGGATATACTCGTTGCGATACTCATGAATGAAGTATTCTTCAGTCGTGTTGACCGTTTTCCATTCTTTATCGACCGTATCGAAGTATTCGACGACGACCAGCTTAGCTTTTGACCCGCTCTCGTCAACCGTAGCGCCGGGACTGGGATCGAAGTCGAAGACATCCGTGCCATCACTGACCGTTCCGGCAGGCGATGGCATGAAGATGTCCGTGCCGACATCCGTACCACCAGCATCGACATATGTGCCGCCGATTTCGCTGGTGCCGGTGCTGGCGCTACTATCCGTGCCATCGCCGAAGATAAACGTGCCTTCGATATCGAGCGCATCAGCGGGATCACTGCCACCCCCGCCTCCACTCGGACTGCCGGTTGCCGGAACGGTGCGGCTCGATGAACGCCCGCCCCCGCCGCCGAATATATTGACCAGCGCGAAACCAATAATCAGCACGATAATCAACACCATGCTGAGCAAGATACCCGCGAAAATCTCGGTCGAGACCGGCAAGGGGTTCAGCGCGTCGATCGGCTCTAAGATGCGATCGACGCGGCTAGGGGGCAGAGGCGTGGCAGTTGGCACGGGCGTGGGCGATGGCATGACGGTCGGCGTGGTGACGATGGCGGCGGCAACCGGCGTGGGCGACGGGATCGGCGTGGGCGTGGCGGTCGGCGGCGTTTCTTCGATGACTGTCACACTGCCGATTTCGGGATTGGTCTCGACGAAGTTACCGGCTTCGTCCTCGATTTGAATCACGAGTCCGACGGTTTGATTGGTGCCGGGCGGATAGATACGCAAGTTCCAATCAACGCTGAAGGTGTCGATATTGCTCTCGCCGGGGCTGATGTTGAGCGGTGCCGGATCGCCAAGCAGTTCGTCCGTCTGCGGGTCGAACACCTGTAATTCGGCGCGGGTCAGCTGGCGGCGTGCGCCATCAGGATACGTGATTAAGCCGTTGATCTGCAATTCGTCGCGATCATACGTGCCGTCCAAGCTCAGGGTACGACGCACGTCAAAGGATGTCGATGTCGTGATCTCGATCTCTGGGGCTTGGTAGACCGGCTCATAGGCAAAATCCACCGCGTCCGATTGCTGACCGCCGACGGTCACGCGCACGGTATCGGTGCGGACTTCGGCGTATTCGTCGTCGTTGGTGGTGTAGGTCACGCGGTAAGCGCGTCGATCTTCCTGCATCGCGTCGAAGAAGGATTCAAGCTGGCCGCGGGCTTCGCCACCGCGGATCATCAAATCGTTGAAGCTCAGATAACGCCCGCCAGCGTTGTTCGCCAGTGTCCGCATCGCATCTTCTGAACTGCCTGAGAAGTGAATAACATCGAGCGGGATCGCCGCATCGCCGTAATTATTGCCGAGTTCGGCGGTCGTCTGCGGCAGATACGTCGGGCGATCGACCAGTGCCAGCGCCCGCACCGGACTCTCAAGCGCGCGGGCGCTGTAATCATCGAGCGCGGCGCGCAGAGCGAGATCGAAGCGATACGTCGGCGCGACACCCGTCGAGATCGTCGAGATCGAATCGAGGATTTCTTCGCGGCTGTTGCGCGTGATGATGCGCGGGTTATCGTCACTGCGCGCGATGTAAAAGGCGATTTCATCGATCTCGCGATAATAGGTCTCGTCGGTGAAGTAAGTCCGTAACGTGCTAGTGATCCCCGACAGATTGTTGAGGGGTGGCTCGATGACGACTAGCAGGGTGATCGGTGATGTGTCGATCGTTTCAACGTTGAGGACGGCATCCGCATTGCCGAACGCGAACGCGCCCGTCCCCAAGCCCGACGCGAAGCGTCCGTTGTCGTAGACGGCGAGATCAACCGTGACCTGCGGCAACTCATCGGAGCGGGCATCAAAGGTGACGACCGTCGGCGCGGGGTCGGTCTGGGCAGAGGACACCACCAGCGTTAGCGATAATAGAAAGACCAAAATAAACGAGCGAACGAAAGCTAGAAACTTCATCTAAATAGCCATCCTCGACGACTGAATGTGGATATTGAATTGGACAGCGCATGACGCGGGACACAGGTGTCAGGAACGGTCAGCAGTCATCGTCAATGCTTTGCTGACACTGATGACTACTACCCTATCAAATATAATGGCCGTTACCCGACCATAATGCTATAGATTGAGTTGCGATCCGGCATTTTCGGCACGTCCGCACACAAGCAAGCCCAATCTCAACGTCATACAGGTAAAATAGTAACACTTTCTAATTATTCGTACTAGCGAATTTGGACAAATCTCTGCCAAAATGGATATTCTCAGTAGATATTCATACCGTCCAGCGCCTGAATGTGTTGTAATCATGACAGAAATTACGGCTTTTTAATAGCAATTACGCGCAAGATTGTTACAATATGAATAGATAACGCGCCGACCTACCAGCAGATGATATTGAAATAATCGGCTTAATAGCATTAAGATCTTTTTTATGCTATGATGTCAATACTCATTTTTTGGACGTTGATTAGATGAAAAGAGTGACCTATGTCTGATATTCGTATCAATATTGCCCAAATGCGTGACAGTGCCACCACGCTCAGTTCTTCCGCCGCCTCGATCACCGATAGCATGAACGTGATCGACAGCAACATGAAAGC
The DNA here is from genome assembly GCA_034437755.1 of Anaerolineae bacterium. Classification (GTDB taxonomy): domain Bacteria; phylum Chloroflexota; class Anaerolineae; order Aggregatilineales; family Phototrophicaceae; genus JAUZRW01. Next base: position 14,473 of record DAOTTV010000010.1, read on the forward strand.
CCTCGGTCCGGATCGTTACGTTAGCCCCAGTGCCGACCGCCTGCGCGATGCCTATGCACGCCTATACCCGACGCTGATGGACGTTCCCGATTTACTGCGCCGCTTCGAGAACGAACTTCGCACCGCCGCCGATGCCTTTGAACGGGCTGTTTAAGCGCGCCGGCACCACTATCATCCAATAAGAGTGACTTGGGGAGAGATCAAATGACCACCTATGTGATTCCATGGCAAGAGATGTTACAACGCGCTCAGGCGATGCGCGATCAGGCACAGACGATCCAGAACGAGATCAACCGCATCAACCAGACAGTCGAAGCACTTGATTGGATGGGTCAATGGGCAGAGGCTTTCTTCGGCGATTGGGAGAATAACGCCCGCCCCGCCATGCAAGAGATGGTCACCACGCTGAACCAGCTAGCGGATGACCTCGAAGCGCAAGCTGCCGCCGCCCGCGATGTCGATATGAGTCGCAGTTAGGCACACAAGCGCGGCACATGGCATGTGCGCTTCGCGCATGTCACCCATCTGCATAAATCAGGTGCTTTATCACGCTTTGCTTGATTGAGCACCTTTGTTGTTAAGGGTGAAGCACCTGTTATGAGTGAAAACGACACCATCCAATCTGCCAATTTTAACCGCCCGCCCCGCATCCAACTACCGGATATAGAGCGTCCAGAAGTGATTATCCCCACCCCGCCGACCGAGCGCGAGTTCAACGATATGGGCTTGCTAGCAAGCATCCTGCCGGTGATGGGCATCAGCGTGATGGCGCTGTTCTATATTATTCGCTCGGCAACGGGCGGCGGCGATATCTTCTTCGCACTGCCGATGGTCTTCATCGCGATTTTCATCATCCTCGGCACACTCGTCGCGCGCAACGTGCGCCAGAAGCAACACGAAGAACAGCGCGTCCGCGATGAATTGCGCTATGTGCGCCTGCTGGCAAAACGGCAAGCGAAGCTACAGGCGGCGAACAACGTACAGATCGGCACGCTTGAGCATCGCTACCCCGCGCCCGATCAATGGTTGGATATGGCGGCTGAAAATGACCTGCGCCTATGGGAACGTCGCCCGCAAGATATTGACTTCGCCAGCATGCGCGTAGGAGTCGGTCGGGTACGCGCCGGCGTTAAAATTCAAACGCCGGAAGTCGATCAAGATAGCCACCTGCTCGAAAAAGCCCTACAGATTGCCGATGAGCATCGCTATATCGAGCGCGCCCCGATCACCATGTCCTTACATCAGCAAACATCGCTAGGCATCACCGGCAGTCGCAATCAGACGCTGGATGCCACCCGCGCCCTGATCTGTAGCCTCGCTGTCAGCCATTCGCCACAGGATTTACAGATTTACCTGATTTCGTCGATGGCGAACTACGACGATTGGGAGTGGATGCGCTGGTTGCCGCACGTCACCAAAGGGCAACAGGGCGGTGCCGGCGATTTTATGGCATTCGACGCGACCAAAATTCGGACGCTACTAGGCGACCTGAGCCAACGACTCGATGAGCGCAAAGAGCGCGAGGACGCGTCTAACATCCCCTTGATTTTGCTGGTGGTGGATGGCGCACACCTGATCGAAAGCGAGTCGATCTACGGCACGATCTTCCGCAATGGCGCAGATGTCGGCGCGGCGGCGTTGTGTGTCGTCAAGCAGTATGCGTCCATCCCTAGCGAATGTCAGGCGATTTTAGAGATCAAAGACGACGATCGCTTCAGCCTGATGGCGACCGGACAGCATCAGATGGTCGAAGGGCATGAGGTCGATTACGTCACGCCGCTCAATGCGCGTTATCTGGCGCGTTCGCTCTCCGGCGTGACAATCAGCACGACGGGTCTCGGCGGGCGAGTTCCGCGCCGTGTCGATTTCCGCGAGCTATACGACCTCGAAGACATCCGCGATTTTCAGGCGATATTAGGGCGCACATGGACGCGCATCGGCAAGCAGGGACGCTTGCCCTTCTCCGTGCCGATCGGGCGCGAGAGCATCGCTGATACGATCAGCATCACGCTCAACGAATATAACGACGGCTCGCACGGTATCCTCGCGGGGACGACCGGCGCGGGCAAGAGCGAACTCTTGCAAACGCTAATTTGTGCGCTGGCGATTGAACACGATCCGCGCCTGCTGACCTTCTTACTGATCGATTTCAAGGGCGGGTCGAGCTTCAATATGTTCAAGGACTTGCCGCACACGATCGGCATGGTGACCAACCTCAACCGCTCGCTGGTCAGCCGCGCATTAGAAGCCCTGCGTGCCGAAATATCCGAGCGTCAACACATGCTCAACGAGAAGCGCGTCAGCGATATTACCGAGTATCACGAGACTTACATCCGCAGTGCGCGTGATCTCGAACGCGAAGACCCGCTCTCGCATCTGTTCATCGTGGTCGACGAATTCGCGCAGTTATACAAGAATATGCCGGAGTTCGTGCAAGAACTAGTGAACATCGCGCAGATCGGGCGTAGTCTGGGCATTCATCTCTTGCTCGGCACGCAAAGCCCGATGGAAGTCATCACAGAAGAGATCAACGCCAATATTCAGTTCCGCATTTGCCTGCGCGTGCAAACCATCGAAGCTAGCCGCGCGATGTTGCGCCGCCCCGATGCCGCTTACCTGCCCCTCGGCTGGCCGGGGCGTGGTTACTTTCAGGTCGGCGAGCAGGGTATCTTCCGCCAATTCCAGACGGCATATGTCGGCGCGGATTACGAGCCGCCACAAGAAGCGAGTTCAAAGGGCGAGGAGTACGTGCTGAAGCTCCTACAAGAGAACGGCGACGTGCTGGACTTGCTCGACCTCGAGGAGGACGAGCAAGAACCCGTCCACACCGATATTTATGCGACACGCGCGGGCGTGGTCGAGCGCAGTACAGTAGCGACCGCCCTGTGCGATCAGATCATCTACTACGCGAATATGAACGACATTGGTAAAGCGCGACAACTGCTATTGCCCCCGCTGGAAGATAACATCCCGCTGGCGACCGTGTGCGATCGTAACAAGCTGGGCGGGTGGGATGGTCATGAATGGTTGCCGACGCACCCAGACGCAAGCAGTCAGCCGATTGAAATCGGCAGTGCGCCGATTGGCTTAGTCGATGATATTTTCACACGGATGCAAGAACCGCTGTGGGTGAACTTCAACCGTATTTCGGAGAATCATCCCGAACTGAATGACGGGCATCTGCTGATTGTCGGCAACCCCGGCACCGGCAAGACGACGACGATCCGTACGATTGCGCTGAGTCTGGCGATTTTACACGCGCCGGATGATTTGCATATGTACTTCCTGAGCTTGACCGGCAGCGGGCTGAACGAGCTTGGCAACCTGCCGCATGCCGAACGGGTGGTGCTCGGCACACAAGAAGAGCGCGTGCGGCGTTTGTTTCGGCGGCTCGATGATGAACTGACGCGCCGCCAAGAAGGGGGCGAACGATCCGAGCATCCGGTGATTGTGCTGTTCATTGATCAATACGAACAATTCGCTGAGATTTACCGCGACTCGTATTACGACACGCTGACGCGCCTCGTCAACGAAGGGCGCGGTGTCAACCTCTTCGTCGCGATGACCGTCAGCCAGATTCGCACGATTCCCGAACGCCTGCGCTCGCTGATCCAACAGCGCATCGCCTTCCAGCAAACCGAGATGACCGATTACCTGATGTCAGTCGGGCGCTTATCGTCAGAGCCGGAACAACTGCCGAACGGGCGCGGCTTCGTCCATACCAGCCCGCCGCTGATGTGCCACGTCTGTATGCCGCACCTCAGCCGTGATAAGCTGGATAACAAGCGCACGATGGAAGCCCTCTCGCGGGCAATCGACGACGTGCGCCAATCCTACGGGCGCGTGATGATGGTCGATACACAAAAGACGATCATGGATGCGGGTTTATCGCAAGCACCGGCGACACTTGACGTGTTGCCGACCGAGATCAAGCTGTATGAACTGAACAATGCGCGCGACAACGCCGACCCGCTCAATATTGAGACCGTCATCGGCAAGCTAGATAACGACTCGCTCACGCCCTTCACGCTCGATTGGCAACAATTCGGGCCGGGCTTCGTCGTCTCAGGCCCGCCGGGGTCGGGCAAGACCAACCTGCTCCATGCAGTGATTCTGGCGGCGGCACAACAATACTCGCCGCAGGAATTGCGCTTCGTGCTGGTCGATTTCAGCAATCAGAGCTTGTACCCGCTGCGTAACCTGAAACACGTCATCAGCTATAAGAAAATCTCCGGCTACGTCACGCGACCGCTCGAACTGAAAGCGCAGATGGCGAATCTCGAAAGTGAACTAGACGAAATTGCCAAGCGCGGGCGCAGTGATCGCAATTACGACGTGCCGGCAACGGTAATCGTGATCGACGATTACGACACGACTAGCGAAGCCGTCGCCTATCAGACGACTGTCTTTGACGATTTACGCAACTATCTACAACTGTACCGCGATGTCGGTCTATACGTGTGGACGGCGGGCTACTTAGAGAAACGCGGCGACCCGCTGATGCGGCAATTGCTCCTCAAGCGGGCTGGCATCGTGATGAGCGATCGTAATTATCTGCAAAAGCTGAATATCCGCATCTCAGACTTGAACGCGCAGTTGATGCCGCGCGGGCGGGCGTTCATCCCCAGCAGTGATGAAATCTCGATCGTGCAGACGGTCTTAGTCGATGATGTTGAACGGCAGGTGAAGATCATCAACAACACGCACTGGGAAGACGAGCGATCGGCACAGTGGCGCTACCCCGCCGAAGAAGACGACCTGCGCGAGCAGGCACAATCGCCCTATACGCCACAACCGGTGACAACATCACAGGAGATGCCTGCTATAGCAAGCGATGATGACAACGACGAGCCGGCATCAAGCCTGAGCGCGTCAAAGTCCAAATCCTTGATTAACGTGACGGGCTTGCTCGATGAATTGCTGGGCGGTCAAAAGAGCGATGATGACGACGATCAGAACAACGAAGGGGACTGAGCGCCGTGGATGAGATTTTAATCAAGGCGAATATCGCGCTGTTCAACGATGAATACGGCGAAATCCAGCGGTTGATTGAGCCGTATATCGCGCCGGAACGCCTACAAGAGATGGACATCGAGACGCGCGCGCTGGTGATGTGGCTAGACGCGCATCAACATCTGACCTACGACGAGCGGCGTACCAAGCTAGAGCAACTGCTCGATGTCGTGCCGCCGGATACCCCCTACGCGCGCTCGACCGCGTACTTCATGGAAGCCGAAGCCGAGCTTGAGCATCAACTCGAGGACGAGACCGACGAAGCCCCGTGGTGGCGTGATCTGAAATTGCTGGGGGTGCCAGTGTGGTCGATGATCGTGCTGTTGATCGTGGGCGGCGCGCTGATGATGCTCATCTTATCGCTGGGCAATTTCGCCAGCTTCAACTGGCCCTTCGGCGGTGGCGACACAACAGCGGTGATGAGCGATGATACGCCGACAGCGACCGTCACGCCGGTCGTGCCAGTTCCGGCGACCATCCGCGATATCGCGTCGCTGGTAGGCACAGCGGATTATGCCTACGGACGCCTCGTGCCCTTGCAGGATATTCCGCGCTTCGATCTGGCGTATAACAGCGGGCGACCGAGCGCGGTTGACCCGCTGACGGGCGCGTATTTCTACGCGATCCAACTGCGGTTTGAATGTACGCGCGGCATCTGCTACACACCGCCCCATGCCAACGTCCTGCTCTCGGCGGCTTTGCCGGATGAGACCAGCGGCATCGGTTTAGAACCGACGGGCTTGACGATCGCCCCTGATGCGCCGATGATGGAGAGCATCGCCGAGTTCAACCCGACGGCAGGCTGGTTCGTGTACGAAGTGCCGGTCAACCGCACGCCAATCGCCCTGCTGATTCAGCCTGATCGTGTGGCGGGCGAAACCCAACCGGAACAGGTCATCGACCTGAGCGCGCTCCAGCGGCGCACCACCGCGCCGGATGGCTGAGGCTCGTGCGTCGGGGGGCATTTTTGCCAGATATTAATGCGATCAGCGGCGGCGATTTCGTATAATAACGGTGAAATAAGTGATGCGCGTGCGTGATACGCATCCGATAGCACAGGAGATTTTAAACGATGAGCGACATCATTCGGGTTCGTCCCTCTCAATTACGACAAGCCGCGCGCACGTTGCGCTTCGCCACCGGCAACGTCGGTGATGCTGTGCGGAGGGCAGAACAGGATATTCGCTACTTGTCGTCCGGTGGCGTGCATAGCGACGCTGGCAATCGCTTCATGTCGATCGCGGGGCGCAACTGGGAAAACTTGCTGATACGCTTTTCGCTAGATTTAGAAGAAGCCGCCGAAGCCTTTGAACAGGCGGCAAACATTGGCATCAGTTCCGATTACCCCACTGGTCGTCCTATCGACACCCCCGGCTATGACGGACCGTCAGATGACGACGATCATCCCGGACAGGGCAACCCGCACGATGACGACGACCACCCCGGACAGGGCAACCCGCACGATGACGACCACCCCGGACAGGGCAACCCGCACGATGACGACGACCACCCCGGACAGGGCAACCCGCACGATGACGACCACCCCGGACAAGGTCAACCGCACGATGATGATGGCGCGGACTACAACGACCATCCGGGACGGGTGGTTCCGCCGCCTGCCGCCACCAATGCCGGCGGCAATCAGGGACAAGGCGATCACGACTATGCGGATAGCGGCGAAACATCGGAACGCTTCATCGCGGATGTCAACCAGCCACTCGTCGACCAACGGCAACAGTTAGAGACGCGCATCGAAACATCCGCGCAAGACATCGCCGAACTAGAGACACAACGCGAGACCGTCCAGACCGAGTTGGATCGCGTCGAAGCCTATATTGAAGAATCCGAAGGGCAACGGCGCGTCAGTCGAGAAGTGCGCGAGCGTGCCGAGATGCTTCAGGAAGACATCGTCGCAATCGACGCGCAGATTGAGACCATTCAACAAGACATCCAGCACGCGGAGACCAAGATTGCCGAGCTTGACGAACGCTTGAACGCAGTCGCCCCGCCCGAAGGCGCGGACATCGAACTCATCCGCGAATGGCAAGAACGCGGGTCGTCCGACCAATGGGTGAAGAACGCGACCTACGATTGCGTCAATTACATCGTCAACCGCATGCCGATCCCCGGCGAGATCGCACGCGACGCGCATATGTGGGATCAACAGGCAGAACACTTCGCGCAGTTCGGCATCACATCCGGCGACGTACCGCGTGTCGGGTCGGTTATCCGTATGGAACGCGAACACCCACAAGCCCATAACGTCTACGGGCATGTGATGTATGTCGAGCGCATTGACCCCAGTGGCGAAATCTGGGTGACGGACAATTACAATCACACGCCGGTGACGCTCTCCAGCCTCGGCATGACACCCAACGATCCCCACATGGAATATATGTATTTCCCGTGGCACACCCAGGCGTAAGGCACTCCGGGCAAGCGTCTAGCGATGCTTGCCCAGCATCTCCCACCCACCAACGTAGGATAATCGCTGCCGGTGGCGTTGCTCATGTCCGCGTGCTATGATTAGTCTACATACCGCACGCGATGACCATCGTCACCGGACGGCGATGGGTAACACAAATAGATTTGGTTCTTTCGTATCTTGCGTGGAGCTCTTTTTGTTCCCTTTTTTCAAAAAGGGAACGTCAGTTCCTTGTGGGGGTGCGGGGGCAAAGCCCCTGCAACAAAAACCACGCGAAATCCCAAAGAGCCATAGATTTTTTTCAGTTAGGGAGAAACAAGTGCATGAGCAACCCCGCTTTTGAGGTTCAGCAGTACGGGCAGAGCCTATGGCTGGACTATATTCACCGTGACGACATCAGCAACGACCGCTTACAGCGCCGTATCGACGACGAAGGCATCCGCGGCGTGACATCGAACCCGTCGATCTTCCAGAAGGTGATCGGCGAGAGCGACACTTATGATGACGCAATGCAGACCATGCTCGATCTCGATCCAGAAGCCGTATACGAACAACTCGCTATCGCTGATATCCAAGCCGCCGCCGATATTTTCCGCCCGATTTATGAGCGCACCGACGCGCGCGATGGCTACGTCAGTTTAGAAGTCTCGCCTCTGCTCGCCAACAATACCGAGCAAACCATCGCCGAAGCCAAACGGCTCTATCAAGCCGTCGATCGCCCCAACTTGATGATCAAAATTCCGGCGACGAGTGCCGGCATCCCCGCCATTGAAGCGACAATCGCGGCGGGGATCAATGTCAACGTGACGCTGATCTTCTCCGTACAAAATTACGAACAGGTTGCCGAAGCCTTCATCGCCGGTTTAGAACAACGACGCGCGGCTGGCGAGTCGATCGCACGGGTGGCATCCGTGGCGAGCTTCTTCCTCAGCCGCATTGACGTAGCGGTTGATCGCATCCTTGAGAATAACATGCGCGTGGCACAGGTACACGGCGATACCGGACGCATCGCGGCGAATCGGCAAGTGCTGGGGCAGGCGGCAATCGCCAATGCCAAGCTCGCCTATCGCACCTTTCGCCAGATTTTCGCCACGGCGCGTTTCCGTGAGTTAGCGCAGGAGGGCGCACAGGTTCAGCGCGTGTTATGGGCCTCGACCGCCACCAAGAATCCGGCCTATAGCGACACGCGCTATGTCGATCAACTCATCGGTGCCGATACTGTGAACACCGTCCCGCCCAAGACGCTGGCGGCTTTCATCGATCATGGCACCGCCGACGAGACGCTGACGCGCAATCAAGAGGCGGGGTATCGCCCAGCAGATGAGGTGATGGCACGGCTAGCAGAATTGGGCATCGACATCGACGCGGAGACGCGCCGCCTGCAAATCGACGGTGTTGAAGCCTTCATCGAGTCTTATGAGACGCTCTTAGATCAAGTCAAAGCCAAGCTCACCGTTTTGAAAAGTGGCATCATCGACCGGCAAAAGCTGGCGCTGGGCATCTACGCCGAGCATTACGACCGCACGCTCCGCGATATCGAGCAGAAGTTCGTCAACGAGCGGCTGTGGAACAAAGACGGTAGCCTGTGGACGACGCATAACCCGACGATCAACGCGATCGAAAAGCGCCTCGGATGGCTGGACGTGTTAGAGACAATCGACCGTCAGCGCCTGCGCGACCTTCAACAATCGATTCGTGAGAGCGACATCACGCACGTTGTCTTGTGTGGCATGGGTGGCAGTAGCCTCGCGCCGGACGTGCTGTTCCGTACATTTGGGCAACAGGCGGGCTACCCCACACTGATCGTCCTCGATAGCACCGACCCCGAGCGCATCCGGCGGGTGGAAGCCAGCATCGACCTTAAGCAAACGCTGTTCGTGATCGCCAGCAAATCCGGCACGACTGTCGAGACGATGGCGTTTTACCAACACTTCTGGCAGAAGACCGGCGGCAAGGGCGCACAATTCATCGCCATCACTGATCCTGATACGCCGCTTGCCCGACGCGCACAGGACGAGGGCTTCCGTGATCTGTTCCGCAACCCGCCCGACATCGGCGGGCGTTATAGCGCGTTGAGCTACTTCGGCATGGTGCCGGCGGCCTTGATCGGGCTTGATCTGGAGCGTTTGTGGGAGCACGCGACGCTGATGATTAAGGCTTCGCACGAGAATATCCCCAGTCCATATCACCCCGGCATCAATCTCGGCGCGCTCGTCGGCGCGTTGACCGCACAGAAGCGCGACAAGCTGACGATCTACACGACGGAGTCCATGCGCGCGTTTGGCGATTGGGCTGAGCAATTGATCGCCGAGAGCCTCGGCAAAGACGGGCGCGAGGTGGTGCCGGTAGTCAGCACGGAGATGGGCAAGCCCCACGAATACGCGACGGATCGCCTGTTCGTCTACATGCGTGTGGAAGGCGACGCGGACACCGAAGACATGAACGCCGCTATCCGCGCCCTGCGCGAAGCCGGACACCCGCGCGCCACGCTCATCCTGCCGGATAAATACGCGATCGCGGGCGAGTTCTTCCGTTGGGAATTTGCGACGGCAATCGCCGGTTACTGCCTCAAGCTGAATCCATTCGACGAGCCGAACGTCGCCGAAGCGAAGCGCGCCACAACCGCGAAGCTCGATTATTACGCCGAACACGGCAAACTACCACCCGTCACGCCGACGATCAAGGGCGAGCATATGACGCTCTACAGCGACGAGACAACGGTCAAGCCCCTGCGCGAGTTATGCCGCGCACACGGCTACGATCCGAACAGTCGCACGGAAGTGCTGGCGGCACAGATCGCCGGCACGCATGCTGGCGATTACTTCGCGATTCTGTGCTACTTCACGCCGGATGAGGACGCACGCGCCATGCTGAAAGAAATCCAGACGCGGATGCGGATGGTGACCAAACGCGCCGTGACGATCGGCTTCGGGCCGCGTTACTTGCACAGCACCGGACAACTGCACAAAGGCGGGGCGAACAACGGCATCTTCATCCAGCTGACGACGCGCCAGGACAACGACATGCCCCTGCCCGACGCGCCGTACAGCTTCGGCACGCTGTTCACGGCACAGGCAGCCGGCGATTTAGACACGCTCCAATCGCACGATCGGCGCGTGATTCATCTCTACATTGATGATACGGTGCATAGTGGTTTGCAAAAGTTGCTGGATGCTGTCGCCTTCGTCGAAGAGCGCCGTTTCTGAGCGCTCCGCGCAGGGAGTCGTCATAGCACCGCTACCCGACTGCCCTGTGCGGTCTTCTCGACGGTCACATGCACGGGGAAGGCATCGCGCAGGTCTTCGATGTGCGTGATGACCAGAATCATCTCGAAATCGTCGCGGATCGCCTGTATCGCTTCGATTAACTTGTTGCGCCCGCTATCATCCTGCGTGCCGAAGCCCTCGTCAATGAACAGCGTTCGCAGGTGTGCGCCCGCCCGACGGGCAAGCATCTGGCTGAGCGCGATGCGAATCGCAAAGTTGATACGAAAGGCTTCGCCACCGCTGTACATCTCGTAAGGGCGCGTCCCCAGTTCATCGCTGATTTCGATGTCCAGCGTCTCGATCGCGCCCTCACCGGAGACCTTCGCCCGTTGCGTCGTGATCCGTAAATTCATGCGCCCGTCCGTCATGCGCGTTAAGAAGGTGTTGGCGCTCGTCTCAAGCTCTGGGACGGCGCTTTCGATAATCATCGCTGGCACGCCATTCTTGCCGAAGGCGAGCGCCAGTTCTTGATAGATCGTGCGCTGTTCTTCTTTCGCCTGCCGCTCGACCAGCAGAGTCGCTTTGCGCTGGCGGCGGCTCTCTAATGCGGCGAGTTGTTGCCGCGCCGCCGAGACCGCTTCGCGTGCTTGTGCTACTTCGGTACGGCGCTGGGCGACTTCTTGCGTACGCTGGTAGAAGACCTGCACGCGCTCTTGATGCTCAGCGATCGTCGTTTGCAAAGCTTCGAGGCTGTCATGCTCCTCAGCGAGCGCGTCCGCGGTCTTTTGTTGGCGCTCGCGCAAGGAAGCGAGCGCACGCTCTTCGCCATCGAGCTTGGTGCGCGCAACTTGTAATTCAGTATATTCGCTCTCGAATTGTCGATACTGGTCGAGCTTCGCCTGTATATCGTCATGACGCGCTTCGTCATAGCCGATCGCCTCGCGCTCCGCTTGCAAGTCTGCCTGTTGCTCCCACAGCGCATGACCGTAATCGTTCTCTGCTAGCGCCGTTTCGATCGCTTGCAAGGCGGTCTGTGCGCTCTGCAAGCGGGTACGTGCGTCGTTGGCTTCGTCCAGTTGTTGTTGCATCGCCCCCGCTCGCGCCTGTAGACGCGGCAACTGCGCGATCTGCTCGCCCATCGCTTCGATTTCCGTCTGGATGTTGCCAGCTTCTTCCGAGATTTCGTGATGGCGCGTGGTCGCCGCCGCGTAGACCTGCCGCATATGCTCAAGATCGTCGTTCACATCGGCAATCACTTCGGCGCGGTGCGCGTCGTCGAGCGCTTGTCCACACAGTGGACAGGTCGCCCCTTCAGCCTGTTCGAGTTGTTCGAGCCGTTTTTTGAGCTTATCGGCTTCCGCCTTCAGTGATTTTTGCTCAGCCTGCAATCCAGAGACTTCTTCGCGCAGAGCATTGAGCGTCTGCTTGCGTGCGTCGCGGTCACGCTCAAGCTGGGTGAGGGTGCTAATCTGCGCGTTGACCTGTGCGAGATCGTCGCTGATGTCGCGCTCTAGCAGGCGTTGTGCCTCGTTGATCGTCGCCTGATGGGTGGCGCGCTCGTTCTCTAATGCTTGCCGCGCCTGCGCCAATTGTCGCTCGATCGCTTGCTCGCGCTTGTCGAGATCACGAATTTCGCGCAGTTTGCCCCCGAGCGACGAATCCGCTTCGCGCGCGGATTGCAGAGATTGATAGCCCGCCTCGATCTTCTCAGCGCGGTCGATAATCGCCGTGTAGCGCGCAACATCCTGTTCGCGGCGGTCAATCTCGGTTGTCAGGCTCTCGCGGTCGCTGGTGAGGTTGTTGATGCGGCGTTGAATCTGCGCCGCTTGATCCTGTGCATTGCGGAGATCCGTCTGTGCTGAGCGCACGTCGTCCAATCGTTGCTCGGCTTCATCGAGTGTCGCCTGTGCCGCGTCGAAGCGGTCTTCGGCAAGGTCTAACTCTTGCTGATACTGCCCCTCGCTCTCTAGCTCGCGGTTGATCTCTTTCAAGCTGCCGTCGATGTTGCTGAGATCGGTATCAATGCGCTTGAGATAGGCTTTGACGCGATCTTCATAGACGCGCCACTGCTCTAAGCCCAGAATATCGCTGAGGATTTTCTTGCGTTCAGCCGGCGTTTTAACGGTGAAGGCATCGGCTTTGCCCTGTTGTAAGAACGCGCTGTTGACGAAAGTCTCGTAATCGAGGCGCAGGATACGGTCGATCTTGGCTTGTGTCTGGCGCATATTCGGCTCGCTGATCGTATGAAGCTCATCAGTGCCAATGGCGAACAAGTCGAGCGTGCCGGTGCTTCGTCGTCCGGTGCGGTTGCGCTTGCGGATGACGCGATAGTGTGTGCCTTCCTGTTCAAAATCCAGTTCGACCAGCATATCCATCTGCCCCTGATGAATCAGCGCATCATCGCGACGGGCGCGGGCTTTGCCCCATAGCGCCCATGTGATGGCATCCAGCAGGGACGATTTGCCCGCGCCGTTGTGTCCGGTCAGGCAGGCGAGATCAATCCCTTCAAAATAGATGGGATCGGGCGAACGGTATGGTAGAAAATTTTGGAGCTTCAGACGAATCGGTAGCATGAGGTCTCTCGGTATGCTGATGATGATTGATTAAATCGTGATCGGACGCATGACACGCCCGCCTAGAACAAGCGTGAGTCTACCGATTGCCGGCGTGGCTGTCCAGTGGTTTCGATCGCAATATTAAAAGTTATTTGCATTGCTTGACACACCTGCAAGCATCTATTACAATTTTCACAGTTCTCTAATATTCTAGAGTGTCTGTATGCCAGCGAAATATTTTCGCAATTAACTGATAGCTTGGTGTGCAGTGTTTAAGTGGTAAGACGCAAGTTTTTGTCTCAAACACGTTGGTAAGCACTCCCTCCGTCAGCCCTTCGCGCAAACCCCGCTACGCAGTTCTGGCAAAAGACCACCGAAATTAGGGACACAGCAGTGCACGTGTTAACAATTCAGGAGTTAAGGCATGGCAGAACGTACAACAGGCGTGGTCAAGTGGTTTAGCGCCGAGAAGGGTTACGGCTTCATCAAACAAGATGGGAATAAACCCGACATTTTTGTTCACTACAGCGCAATTCAGGTTGATGGCTATAAAACGCTCGACGAAGGCGACGAAGTCAGCTTCGAAATCGTCGAAGGTCGTCGGGGCGAGCAAGCCAGCGAAGTGACTATCTTACGGCGAGCAAACATCTAACACCGTGTGCTTATCAACACCAACTTATTGAGACGACAAAGGGGCGCATCATCGCGATGCGTCTTTTTTGCTGGGGTGTATCCGCACGCTAAGCGGGCGCTAGACTTTCGATATTGTTCCCCCCTATCAAGCGTGTTACAGTGGCATGCTGTATAGATAAACAAGCCTAACTTGTTGGAGAATCCCCGATGCGCTGGCACTGGATAATCGTGATGATAAGTTGCCTGTGGTGCGCCGCCTGTAGCCCCCTACCACCCGTGACCGAACCGCCATTTTATACCGCGACCCCGCGCCCGACAGGATCAGCCCCACTGACGACGAATAACCCGCGTATCGACGGCACCAACGTCCCGACGCGCTTTCAATCCGACCGCGCGCTGACGATCAACCTGCCGGGGACGGCGGCGCTCGAACTCACGACGGATACCAGCGCGATCACGGTTGAGGACGCGACGATCGTCTATAATTATGTGCAACGGGTCGGCACGGGAGGCGGCTACGATCAGATTTTCATCAGCTATAGTGACGCGCAACGCTCGCGACAGATCGTGTTCACCTTCGCCTCAGGGCTGGATGTGGGCACGTATCTCGTCACCACGCCGACGACGCGCATCACATCAGGTATTATCACCGCGCAATATTCAGAACTGGGCAGTGATGGCGCAGATGGCACGCGCCTCAACATTTACGATCAGGCTGTCGAAGGCACGCTGACCTTGACCGAAGCCGGCGCGACGATTGCCGGTGTCTTCACCTTTCGCGCTGGACGCGCCGACACTGACGAGACGATCAGCATTGCCGGTCAATTCAGCGATGTGCCCTACTCGCGGCGCGATGATCCCTTCGCCGTACCGCTGATCGAACCGACCCAAGCCACACCCGAATATCGCCCATGAGACATCGAGAGCGCGACCATGTATGACGACAATAGACATCGCCATGAACACGCAGGCGAGCGCGACCGAAGCACGCTATCAAGGCCCGATGATGTCCTCATTTCATGCGACGTTCAGCATTGGCGGTTTCGTCGGCGCGCTGATAGGGTTGGGCTTCGCGTTGCGCTGGTACTCGTCGCCGTGTTGATCGCGTCGCTGGTGGTGACCGGCAACACCCTCAAACGAACAGAGTAGCATCACGAGCTATCAGTCGTCGCTGGATTGTCCACCGCCGGAGAGACGACGCAGAATATCGAACCAGAAAGGTGCGCCCTGGGCGATCGCAACAGCTGTGATCGCCAGCCCGATGAGCTTCGCCCCTATCGATACCAACCATTGCGGAAATGCAGCAATGTTGAACAGGTTGTACAAATTGCGCGAGGGATTGACATGCACCGCATCCATTGCCGTTGTCTCGCTCGTCTGCGGCGCTTGGTAAGCCCACCCGATCGGCAGGCGATAGCTCGTCAACAACTCGAATGTTTCGCCGAGTTCGATCACATTCTGGCGCACCCGATCGATGCTGGCTTCTTCTTCGCTCTCGGCTTCAGCCATCGCTTCAGCGTTGATCTGTTGTAGCAGGTCGGCATTGCTGGATGCAGATGCCGCCAGCGTACTGCGAAGCGCCGAGTCGTTCCACAGCGTCTGCGCGATCAGCAGGCTATCAATATTGAGGACGAGCGCCAGCACGATACCGATCCCATACGACCACGTACGCAGGTTATTGGCAAAGGCTTGGCTCGCACGCCCCATCTGCCCGTTGAACCAGGTCTTGAGGCGTTTCTCAGTCTCTTCGATGTCATCTGCGGTATCGAGAATCGACCCAAGCGCCTGCTTCAGATTCGGATTCTTGACGTTCGCTTCGATCCCCTGCCGTAGCGCGATTAAATCTTTATTATCACTGATATAATTCGCCAATCGCGTCTGGATGTCGTCAAATTCACCGCGCAGGCGGGCGCGGGTCTCATCATCGACAGTTTCATCAATCAATTGCTTCAGCGTCTCGATGCCCTTGCCCGTCCCGACGATGCCATCGATACACGCCTGTAACTGTTGCTTGCGGTCGTCATCTGGCAGGTTGTTGATGGCATCGAGCATGACGGTGTAATATTCCCCGCGCTTGGCGGCGAAGGTCTGCGCGAGTTCTCTCAGCGATTCGGCATCCTTCAAACTGACGAGATCGACCAGCACGCGCACGAAAATCTCGGGGTCAATCCACGAGACATCAGTCAGCGCGTCGTCGCCGGGGCGCTTGAGACGAATGAGCGGGTGTGTAACGATCGACCGCACACAGGCTTCGTCGTCGATAATCTCGACGATTCCATCGTAGAGATGCTTAGCGCGCAAGTTCAAAATGCTAGAAATAACGTTGTTAAGCTGGGTGACGATGATGCTCAACAGGCTGAAGACGAAAATCATGCCGATGAGCAACTCGATAACGGGGGACGTAAACACGATACCTCTCTTTCTGGGCGGGCTTAGATGCTACATGATGATCTTGATTTGATTGTAGCGAGCTTTGCCCAGAGCGCAACTCATCCGCACTGGTAGCAACTTACCGAACCCTCAACTTGCGGGGATGACGTTAACCTATGAATAAACGCTTCTTAACAGCCTATTGCCAGAATACAACACGAGAAAGATGTGTTTATCTATTCTATATTAGCGGAGGAACGGTTCATTATGATCAAAACCCGTTTGGCATGGGTCTTGCTGGTTATGCTGATGCTGGCTCTGCCGGCAACGGCACAGGACAGCGAACTGACCTTGACCCCGATTGGCACGTATGAAACCGGTATTTTCGATGAAGGCGCACAAGAAATCGGCAGTTACGATGTTGAGTCACAGCGTCTGTTCATCACCAATGCTGATGCCAACGTGATCGACATTCTCGACATCAGCGACCCGAGTACCCCGACCCGCGTCGATCAAATTTCGCTGGATGACTTCGGCGATAGCATCAACAGCGTCGCGGCACAAGATGGGCTGGTCGTCGCCGCGGTCGAAGGCCCGGAAATTGACAGCATCGGTCAACTGGTCTTCATGGATACCGATGGCACCGTGCTTGCCAGCTACGAAGCGGGTGTTCTGCCGGATATGGTCGGCTTCAGCCCAGATGGGGCTTATGCGGTGGTCGCCAACGAAGGCGAGCCGAACGATGAGTACACCCTCGATCCCGAAGGTAGCGTGACGATTATCGACATCAGCGGCGGCGTGGAAGATGCCAGCGTGATGCAAGTCGGCTTCACCGCCTTCAACGCAGATGGCGAACGCGCCGACGAACTGCCGGCAGATGTACGCATCTTCGGCCCCGACGCGACAGTGGCACAGGACTTAGAGCCGGAATACGTGACCTTCAGCCCGGATAGCTCGACGGCATTCGTCAGCATGCAAGAGAATAACGCGATCGCCGTGATCGACCTCACGAGTGGCGACGTGGTACGGATCATCGTGCTGGGCTTCAAAGATTATAGTCTTGAAGAAAACGCGATCGACCCCAGCAACGAAGATGGCGAAATCAACATGCGTCCGGTGCCGGTCGTCGGCATGTATCAACCGGATTCGATCGCCGCATACGAAGCCAACGGCGAGACCTACATCCTGACCGCCAACGAAGGCGATGCCCGCGATTATGATGGCTTCAGCGAAGAAGAACGCATCGCTGACATCACGCTCGACAGCGAAGCCTTCCCCAATGCAGAAGACCTGCAACAAGAGAGCAATCTCGGTCGCCTGCTGATCACCACAACGCTCGGTGATACCGATGGCGATGGCGCATACGAAGAACTCTACAACTACGGTGCGCGGAGCTTCTCGATCTTCACGCCAGAAGGCGAGCTGGTCTACGACAGCAACAACGCGTTCGCGACCTACTTCGCCGAGAACCTGCCGGAAGTGTTCAACAGCCAAGGCACCACCGACAGCTTCGACAACCGCAGTGACGACAAAGGCATCGAGCCTGAAGGCATCAGCATCGGCATCATCGGTGACCAGACCTACGCCTTCATCACGCTCGAGCGCGTCGGCGGTGTCATGGTCTACAACATCACCGATCCTGAGAACGCCACCTTCGCCGCCTATGCCAACAACGCCAACATCGACGGCAACCCCGAAGAAGGCACCGCCGGCGACATCGGTCCTGAAATCGCGGTCTTCATCAGCGCTGAGGACAGCCCGACGGGTACGCCGCTGTTAGCCGTGATGAACGAAGTCAGCGGTAGCACCACCATCTACGAAATCACACAAAATATGGGGATGTGATCGCCCTTCTCATACCCTACATCCTATTCGCAAAAGGGACGCTGAGCGCGTCCTTTTTGTTTGCCTGCCTATCATCTGGCATTAATAAGGTATGAAAAAACGGGCAGAGCCGATACGTTAGCGTTATCATCGCACTTGTGAATTACTCATCATACACCATAGGAGAAAAGTATTATGGAATATCGTCGCTTAGGTGGCAGTGGCTTAAAAGTCAGCGTGCTGTCATACGGGGCGTGGGTCAGCTTCTCGAATCAGGTCGATATTGATAAAGCAGTCGAGATCATGACGCTGTGCTACGACAACGGCATGAACTTCTTCGATAATGCTGAAGTCTATGCCCGCGGACAAGCCGAGACCATCATGGGCGAAGTCTTCAAAAAGACGGGCTGGCGGCGCGATAGCTATATCGTCTCTAGCAAGGTCTACGGCGGCGCCGTCGATAACCCCAAGCCGACCCAACGCGGGTTGAGCCGCAAGCACATCTTCGATGCCTGCCATCAGGCGATCGACCGTATGGATTGCGATTATCTCGATCTGTACTTCTGCCATCGCCCTGATCGCGATGTGCCGATGGAAGAGATTGTACGTGCGATGACCGATCTCATCAATCAGGGCAAGGTCATGTACTGGGGTACGTCCGAATTTACCGCCCAAGAAATCATGGAAGCGCACAGCGTCGCGCGCCAACACGGTCTCATCCCGCCGACGATGGAACAGCCCCAATACAATATGTTCCACCGCCAACGCTTTGAAGCCGAATACGCCCGCCTCTACAGCGAAATCGGCTACGGCACGACGATCTGGTCGCCGCTGGCATCGGGCGTGCTGACGGGCAAGTACAATGACGGCATCCCCGACGACTCGCGCATGGCGCTCGACAGCTATAAGTGGTTGCGCGATATGGTCGAGAGCGACGAAGGGCAAGCACGCATCCAGAAAGTGCGCGAGTTGACCGCGATCGCCAAAGAGATGAACGCGACGATGGCACAACTGGCAATCGCATGGGTCATCAAAAACCCCAACGTCAGCACAGCGATCACCGGCGCGACCAAGCCCTATCAGGTTGAAGATAATCTGGGCGCGTTGGATTTAGCCGATCAGCTCGATGATGATGTGATGGCGACAATCGAAGACATCCTCGACAACCAACCGGACGCGATGTAAGCCACCGCGCAGGTCTACCACGGGCGCGCATCAAGCCGATGCCGCGCCCGTCCCGCCCTACTGCCTACCAGTTCGCCAGCAAATCCGGCAAATCCTCGAAGATATAATCAGGCTTGATCGTCGATTGGGCGATCTCCGCGCGGGTATTCACGCCCGTTAAGACCATCGCCGTTTGCATACCGAGCGCCTGCGCGCCTTCAATATCCGTATTGAGGCGATCGCCAATCATCAGGGTCTCGTGCGCGGATGTACCCAGACGCTCCAGCGCGACGCGGAACATCGCCGGCTGCGGTTTGCCGATGATCTGCGGCGTGACATCCGTCGCGATTTCAATCATGCCGATGACACTGCCCGCCCCCGGCACCAGCCCCGCCGGTGATGGAAACGTGACATCCGGATTGGTGCCGATGAACGCCGCGCCGTGATTGCGAATCAGCAGAGTCGCGTGGCGCGCTTTGGCATAGGTGAAGTCAAAATCAATGCCACAGACCACCGCATCAACATCTCCGCCGCTATCCACCAGCACGAAGCCCGCTTCGCTCAACACGCGGCGCAAACCCGCCTCGCCGATGACGTGCAAGCGTGCGCCATCGGGATATTGCGCGCGCAGGGTATCAGCGGTCGCTGTGCCACTGGTGATAATCTGCGCCGCATCTATGCCAGCAACGCCCTTATCAGCGAGCCGTTGCACATAGGCTTCAGGGTGTCGTCCGCTGTTGTTGGTCGCTAGCACGAAGGGCAAGTCACGCGCGCGCATCTCGCTGAATAGATCGTGCATCCCGGGGAGCAATCGTGTCCCGCGCCACAGCACACCATCCATATCGGAAATCACTGCTTTAATATCTGCTAGGGGCATATTATCGCTTTCTGTTGGTTGAAAATCGAGCGCATTGTATCACATCCGCGCCAATCTGCGACGATCGTGCAAATGGGCAAATCCTATGTGGTGACTTATGGCGATACCGCTATAATAGGGATAAGTCCAGACCGCTTTGAGGAGTAGACACATGTGCAAACGGGCAATCCCGATGATTATCATCGTGTTCTTGGTAGCGGGATGTTTCCGCCAGAGTAACGATAGCTTCGAGACAATTACTAGCGACAACGATACCGATAACGGCGGCATCGTCATCACAGAACGCCCGACGACCGCACCAGCAACGGACGTGCCAACCGAGGCGACCGAGGCCATCGACGCGCAACAAGCCGACCCCAGCGCCACACCACTGCCGACCGAGACCAGCGCCCCGACCGCCACCGATGAAATAATCACGATTGACCCGACCGCCAGCCCCACACGCGACGCGATTATCAGCGCGACCGACCGCCCCGATGATGACGACACAGGCGACGCGACACAGTTCATCACGCCAGAACCGGTGGTTGAACTGATCGAAGCGACGGCGACCCCCTCTCCTGTGCCGACCACGCGCGACATCGTTGAGGACAATCAACCGGATACCGACGACGACCCCGTCAGCGCGGATGCTGATGCACGCTGTGTGTATACCGTCCGCAGTGGCGATACGCTCTATGGCATCGCGCTCGGCAACAGCGTCCGCTTGAATGATCTCCTGCGGGCGAATAGCTTGCGCGATACGTCGATTATCCGCCCCGGCGATGATCTGATTCTACCGCTTGACGGCTGTGTCGAGGACACCACGACCGAAACCGAGACCGAGACCGCCAGCGCAACCGCGACCGAAGCCCCAGCAGAAGTCGTGATTGATGGCGAGACCGTCTATCGCGTCAGCAGTGGCGATACGCTCAGCGGCATCGCGGCGCGGTATGATGTCAGCGTGCGCCAGCTGATGGATGCCAACGGCATCACCAACCCTGACCGCCTCAGCATCGGGCAAGAACTGGTAATCCCTGACACGAACGCCACGCCGAACCCCACGCCAACAGCCACCGCGACGCCCCCCGCCAGCGATGGCGAAGCCGACGCAACCAACGCGCAGGATTAGCGCAAGCCTCGCCCCGGCCTATCGTGCCAATGTCCGAACTGACGGGCATTGGCTTTGCACCATTTTCCGTATGCCCCTATACTTATCATTAGCGAGCGCGTACGTGGGGTCGTGCTGGCATTTATCTTTGACATAGAGAATAGGGTTTTACGGGATGAATCTTGAGTCCTTACAATTGAAGACAGCATTAAATCTCGTGATGAAAACGCTACCGATTCTGTTGGTGCGCCTCGGCGCGACCTTGGTTTTCTGGTTGGTGGCGCTCATCTATCTCGCTATCGTCGGGGGCATCGCCTTTTTGATCGGCAATGCTATTCAGATACTGGGCTGGATTTTGTTCATCGTCGCGCTCATCAGCGTGATTCCGATATATCAACTCGCCTATCGTTACGTGTTCTTCTTGATTAAAGCGGCACACATCGCCGTAATGGCTGAAATACTGGACAATGGCGACCTGCAAGACGGCACCGGACAACTCGCCTACGGTCGCCAGCGCGTTCAAGAACGCTTCGGCGAGGTCAACGCGATGTTCGTCGTCGATGAACTGGTACAAGGGGTGGTGATCGCCTTCACACGCACCGTCTCCAACGTCATGAACTGGTTGCCGGGCGATACGATGGATACGCTCGTGCGGCTTGTCAATCGCGTGATCGACTATAGCGTCAACTACATCGACGAAGCCGTATTAGCGCGTAGCTTCTGGAATACGGAGCAGAACGTGTGGGAGAATGCGCGCGATGGCGTGGTGCTATACGCGATGGTCTGGCGACCAATCTTGACATCGGCTGTCGCCCTGATGGTCATCAGTTTCATTCCGGCGGTGGTCGCGCTCTTGCTCTTTTCCGCGCCGATTGGTGCCCTCGTCGCGATCTTCCTCGGCGCAGAAGCCGGCGGTTGGTCGATCATCCTGATTCTGTTCTTCGCGTGGATGATCAAGATTTCGATCGGGGATGCTTTCGCCATTGCGGCGATCATCGCCACCTACCGCGAAGAGACGCAAGACCTCGCACCTGATCCGGAGATGGTCGCACGGCTCGATAGCGTCAGCGATCAATTCCGCGATTTACGTCAGCGTGCCACAGAAGCCATGCGCGGCAAAGATAGCGCATCGCCATCCGCGGACACGCCACCCGCGCCATCCGCGGACACGCCATCCGCGCCATCCGCGGACACGCCACCCGCGCCATCCGCGGACACGCCACCCGCTCCACCCGCAAGCGACAACACGCCGCCCGCCGATACGCCCAGTGAGGCGTGAGCGAGCGACGGGGCGTGCGCGTGATCGCACGCCCTTTGTGCTACGGGGCTAACGGTTGGCTACCGCCGTCATAAATAGCCTTGTTCCTGAAGGTTGAGGTGTGTTTAATTAGGCTTACCGCTCAAACCCTACTTCAGTTTATCTTACAGCTTTGGTGCATGTTCCCTTACCTTACCATAAATCCTGTATGTTTACAATAACATCAAACATACCAGCTCTTCGGATGGATTGACTAACGACGGGCGTAACTTTTTAGGGCTACATTTGTGTACTCTGCGTGAAGCATTTACCTCTGATAGTATTCTTATTGTTTCCCACCTTGCTGCAGGCGCAGGGGATACAGGGAACGGTGTACACTCCGGAAGGAGACCTACTGCCGTATGCGACCATTTATATTCCCAAAATAGAAACCGGCACCAGTACCAATGATCAGGGGCAGTATGAGATTTCACTTGCCCCTGGTACCTACAGACTGGTATTTCAACACCTGGGTTATGCCTCAGTGGTCAGGGAAGTTGAAGTAGAAGAAATTACAAAATCACTGGATGTGATACTTTCTGACCAGGTGATCCAACTGCAGGAAGTAGAAATAAGGGCCGGAGCAGAAGACCCTGCCTATACCATCATGCGCAAGGCTATTGCCAAAAGTAAGTATCACGACCTTCAGGTGCAGTCTTATGAAGCAAAGGTATACATCAA
>DAOTTV010000011.1:0-6695 GCA_034437755.1 Anaerolineae bacterium
TCCCACACGCGCAGACGAATGAAGGTCGTGCCACTGCTGAAATCGAGCAAGCTGGCGAAACGCGCTGATACTTGCGTCAAACCGGCGACAGCAATCACGCCTGCAATTGCCACCGCAAGCAACGGAAATAACGCACGCCAGCGCCACTTGAGCAGAACGACCGCACTCACTCCGGCAGGTATGCCGAAGAGCAACGTGCCGAGGCTCTGCGTCAGCACGACGGCTATCAGCATGATTACCAGCGCACCACCCGCAAGCCAGCGCTCAATCTGTGTATGACGTAACAATAGCCACGCTAGCGCGAACGGCACACAACGCCCGAGCAACAAGCCGACGTTATTCGGCGACCCGTACACGCTGGCTAAACGGCGCGTGCCGGCCTCGGCTGTGATAATCGCTTGCCCCTGCATAAATAAGAACAGACCGATCAGCGCGACTAGCACACCTGCTAGCATCAAGCCGATGCCGTATAGCGTCATTGATGGCGTTGATGGTGTGTCGCGTCTCGTCCGATGGATAGCGCGAAGCATCACGTAGAACAAAATCGGTTCGATGACCAGCGTGCGGAGTTCGGTCAGCGCAGGATCGAGTCGTTGTGTCCATAACAGGGAGGCGACCCCTGCAACACCCCACGCGATCACGACGTAATCCAGCGGATGTAATCCGAATGACCAGCGCAGAGGATACTGACTGCTGGTGGTTTGTCGCCACCTGCCCCAGGCAACCAGACGATCTAGTATCCACGCGCTGAATGTGATCAACAAGATCAGTTCTGCCATCGGGAAAGCGAACAGATATAGCTCGACCGGAAACAAGAAAAATGGCGCGTAGACGATGACCAACCATAGCCCGATTTGCAGGCGATTATAAATCAGCACGAACAACACGCCCGCCATAGCGATTGTCAGCAAAACTGGCAGGGTATACGGCATCAAGTGCGTGATGAGCAACCAGCTACCGCTCACGCTAATGGTACCGCCGGCTATCCAGACATCGCGCCGGAAAACGCTCGCCTCTGCTGTGCCGAAGGTCAGCAACATGCCCACCGTCAATGCCAGCGATGTGATGATGCTGACGACGAACTGCCACATCGGGTTCAGATAGTGATGCACGAAGCGGAACTTGCGTGCGATGCTCAGCCATGGCAACCGGTATCCCGTCGCTATCACTGCTAGACCGGCAATGCTCGCAGTGACCCACGCCCAGCGTATCTGCTGTTGATACGGCTCTGCTAGATTACCATCGCTGACAGCATAGCCCGCAATCGCCCAGCGATCCCACCCGCGATCGGGCACAACAGTCAGTGTGTGTGCATCGACGCTGAGACCACGCGAGATAGGGGTCAGTGTTAGCGTCTCTTGTTGGCTTTCACTGCGTAAGACGACGTAGGCATTGCCGCGATTATCGACGGGAGTCGCGTTGGCAGGATCACCGTCAATGGTCGGGTACAGAAAAGCGAAATAATCGCCCTCACGCAATAACAGCGCGATGTCGCTTCCTGTGAAATCGAATTGCAAGCGACTGTCGCTGGTCTCAAGCCAGCCAATATCAGCGCCCAGCGGGCTGAATTGCCACACGCCGCGATATTGCGCGTGGGGAGTCAGCGGATGATAGAGACCGTTGCTGGCGCTGGTGGATGTTTGACGGGCGGCAAGCGCTTCGTACAGCGCCGTCGGCGTGTCGTCGTGTCCGATGAGGGCGAAGCCCCACTGTGGGTCATCGCGGGGGCGATTGGGTTGCCAGTGGTGTAAAATCATGCCGCCGAGCCACGCCCATTCACGTTCAGCGCGGTCGAGTGCGTTGAGCGTATGGTTGATCTGTGCTGATGCTGATACTTGCCCCCAAATTGACGGTGCGCCTTGCCAGTCAGGGGGCAGGCTGTTCCAGCCCCAGTGACTCGCCCATAGCGCCTTACGGCTATCGCCATGTTCGACCATCACTTCGCGCAGGGCGATCAACCGCGAGAAATTCAGCACATCAAGGCGCACACGTCGGTCATCGGGCGCAGTATCGAAACCGTAAGGTTTGCCAGCAACCGCATCGAAATATACGTCAATGCCGAGACGATAGAGGGCTTGCAAGTACAAAACATCGGCGATGTTACGTCCACCGCGTTCGGTTGTTGGCGCGAGGGCGGCTGTCATCACTGTTGCGTCGCCATCAACACGCTTGATCGCCGTGTAAGCTGTCGCTAGTAGTGCGCCATACTCCGCCGGGCGCGGGTCACGCTCGCCCCACGCGATGGCGAGATTTGGTTCATCCCAGATTTGATACACATCAACTGCGTCGCCATACCGCTCGGCAAAGGTAGTAAGGAAAGCGGCGATGCTCTCGGGATCAGTTGGGGGCGCAGTCGGGCTATCGCTTGTGCGCGCCCACGCTGGGCTGTTCATGATGACGACGACCAGGCGTAAATCAGGATAATCGGCAATCGTGCGCGTGATGCGATCCCACGTTGACCAGTCGTATACGCCTACCTGTGCCTCGATTGCGCGCCAATCTGCTATCTGCCGCACCCATGTGACATTCATCGCCTGCATGCGGTCGAATTGGCGGCGTAATTCATCCCCGTCATATTGCTGAAGATCAGCATTAACGCCTAGTCGCGGCACACGATAGGGTAAGTCGATCGTCTGCGTGGGATCGACATAGCCCCGCAGCTGGATGGCGCGTGCGTGGCGGGTGGCGTAGACTGCGCTGAGGCTGGCGATCAATGCTAGGCATGCCGCACCGACTATGATGAACTGGCGTATCATCAGGGCGACCACACCGGATGTTCTGACCCACCATCGAAGGTCATCTGTCGGGCGACTCCGGTCTCGACTTCGACTACCCACAAATCACCCTGATGAATGACGGCGATCATGCGCCCGTCTGGTGACCAGGTGTATTCGATCGGTGTGATCCCCCGATCTGACCATGTGATGCCAGCTTGCCCCGATGGTGGAAAGAGCTTGCGAGCGTTACTGCCATCGCGATCAGCGACGATCAGATCGTACTCGCCGTAGACACTGCTATCTGGATCGCGTGCGCGCAGATAGGCGAGATAGCCCTGCGGATAGGGACTCTCAGGATTGGCAATCTGTGGTGAGAATTGTGGTGATGCCCACATGCCAGCACGCTCTAATATCATACCGCTGAAGTTGCCATCAGCAGATGCAATCACAACATCGAATACCGGCGTTGTCTCCGGCGGTTCGTTGTTCAGCGGTTCACCATGGGCGACTGTTGCGATCAACGCGCCATCCCACGACCACGAGATATTTGCACGCCATGACCAGCCTTCCGACACGCGAAAACTCGCATATTCGAGCAAGGGTATCTGCTCGCCATCTTCTTCTAGCAAGCCCATACCATCGGCTTCAACCCAGGCGAGATTATCGCCATCGGGCGACCACCGGAAGACCGTCCCCCACCAGCTATATAAACCGCCAATACTCTCATCACGTACGCGCCGAATTCCGAGCGAATTGCCGGAGATCGGGTCAATCTGATTGACCCACAGGTTGTTCAGGGCGCGCCAACCGGGTAGGGCTTCTTGACTCTCGCCGGTAGAGTAACTGATTGTGTTCTCTTCGTTGGGGAGCCACTGCGCCAGTAAAACATCTGTGATGTTCAGCGATACCGCATCACGTTGACCGGATGTCTCTTTTAACCATAGTTCGTTGATGAAGGACTCGCTGTCTTGTGCCTCGCGCGTGTAAAGCAAGTAACGTCCATCTGGCGCGAGCGCCACCACCAGCGAGTCGAGATCACTGGTGGTCGTTAGCAAGCGTTTGTTGCGGCTGTTATCCTGCACGACCCACGCGTTGCCGTTATTGATGTATGCCAGCGTGCCTTCGATGTCGAAGGGTTCGACTTCTTGGCTGACACCGACGACGATTTCTTCGTTGATCGGCTCGACAATCACTTCAGGTTGGCGTACTTGCGCGCGCGTCTGTTGCACGCCATCCTGCGTCACCACGCGATAGCAGACGCGCTGTTGCCCATTTTGCCCGATGCGCGTGCGGACTTGCTCATCGGGTGCAAATGCCTCGTTGCGAATGATGTCTGTGCCGTAGGGAATATCTTCTAACTCGCAGACTTCTTCTTCTTCGATGCGGACGATGGTGATGCGCGTGCCATCGAGTATCTGCGTGTACGTTGGCGGCGCAATGCGATCGTTATCATCCCACTCGATATTCACTTGTACCAGAAATTCTTCAACGGTCACTGCCTCATCGAGTGTATACGTGCGCTCTAATCCATCGGCGAACACTGTTACCCGGATCGCCACCGGTTCGACATCAGTGCCGCACGCGGTCACGATAGCTATCACACACATGAGAATGATCTGCTGTATTGGCTTCATCGCTTTAAACCCGTTCCATTACAAAGATGCGCGGATGTAGACCCGTCAGAGTCACCATCTGCACAAATTGGGTGTGCCACTGTGTTTGTTCGTGTAAGACGCGCTCCATCAGGCGTACTTCATGGGTAATGACTGCGAAGCGCGCACCCATGCGAGCGACCCGTGCCGCTTCATGTAATATCGCCGGATAGAGCCATTCATTTTCTTCGTGCGTGCCGACCAATTGCCCGAAGGGTAAATCAGCACACAGCGCGTCGATACTCTGCGCGTCGATAGGTAATGTGATGGCATCCGCCTGTATGAGATGTAAGCCCTGACAGGCACTCGTTGTGATATTTACCCGCGCACAACTCAAGGCTTCATTGGCAATCTCGCACCCGATGATCGCTCGTGCTGGCATATGCAAAGCGCGTTCGATCATGATTGTGCCTGAACCACAGGCGATGTTCAAGAAGCGGTCAGTCGGGCGTGGGTTAGTCATGGTAATCATCGCCCGTGCGACCGATGCGTTCAATGCGCCCTGCATGTTGCACACACGCCAATCACGAGTCGCCAGTGGGCGCGCCGAGATGCGGACGAGTACATCCCAACCGCGTTTCTGGTGGGCTGTCCGGCGCAGGCGCAACCATAAGTCGCCCTCATCTTCGCTGACAGTCAACCCAAGTGCATCAGCAAGAGCATACTTAACACGCATCATCACCGATGACCCCGACCCCGCCGCGCTGAGATAGAGCGTCTCGTGCTGGGCGCGCGCGTCCATGCCCGCCCGAATATCTGCCAACAGTTGTTGGAAATTCTCATGTCCGAGTAAGGCTTTCGGACGGGGTATGTCGAATTGTGTGACAGCGTAAACAGCGATCACAGTTGTCAGTTGTTGTAGATCGTGTGCATCGCCATCATATGTGAACAGGATTTCGTGCGCGCGATGTTGGACGACAATGCGACCCCGTTTGCCGATCACGGATTCGATTTCTGCCCGTGCAATCGCTTCGATGCCGACGGCGACTTCTGCTTCGTATAGATTGCTCATGTGTCATGTCATCATCTGCTTAAATTGTCACCCACTGTAAAAAGAAAAACCCCTGCCGACAAGGGCAAGGGCTGTAGTGCTATGTGATTATGGGGCAGGTGGCGCTATTGCGGATCCGGGAAGGTATCGTCGTTAGCATCCTGCGTCAACTGACGGTTATTTGTTCCATCAGCGTTGATGATGAATACGTTCAGATCAGCCGGTGGTGCTTCGCCCGGCGTTTGATCGCTGATATAGACGATTGCGCGGTTGGTCACCCATGCCGGTTGGCTCTCTTGGCTGAGTGCGCTTGTCACTTGCGTTACCTCACGGTTAGCGCGAACGATGAAGATGTCATCATCACCGAAGCGATTAGATGTGAAGACGATGCGGTTATTCATCGACCAATCTGGTTCGCGGTTATCGCCATCACTCGTCACCAGCAAGCCGGTTTGGGTGCCGTTGCGGTTGGTGATGTAGATCTCTAGCTTGCCATTGGTATCGGACTGATACGCAAGTTGCGATCCATCCGGCGACCATGTCGGGTGGCTTTCGTTGGCTGGCGAGGATGTTACCTGCGTCAACTCTTGTCCGTTGATCCGAATCGTGTAGATGTCATCATTGCCATTCTGATCACTCGTGAAGGCGATGTACTCGCCATCTGCTGACCATACCGGTTCGTCATCGGCGCTTGCGCTACTGTAGAGTACCTGCGCTTGTGCGGTGGTCGTGTCATATACGAAGATGTCGGGTGTGCCATTGCGATCGGACGTGAAGACAAAGCGCGTGCCGTCCGGTGACCAGCTCGGTTGGCTATCATTTGCCGGATTGTTGGTCACGTTGGTGATGTTACCACCTGATGCATCCATCGTATAGATTTCAGCATTGTTATCACGGTTCGACGTGAATGCAATCAGGTTAGTGCCACGCGGATCACGTTCATCAGGTGGCGGATCAACGCTCGGCGCACCCTGTACGACGACCGGTACTTCAGTGGTGTTGCTACCGGCATCGTTGCGGACAGTGAGCGTCGCGTTATACGTTCCCGCTTGCTCATAGTTGAAGCTGTGCGGCCCAACCCCTGTGAAGTCAACCACGGTATCACCGTTCAAATCCCATTCGTAGATATCGATCTGTCCGGTCGCGGTGCTGGTGAAAGCCACCGTCGGCGGCGCAGTGCCGGATTGCGGGTTAGCGGTGAAGCTGGCGACAGGCGCTTGTAAGGCTTCATCGACGACGATCTGGACACTTGTCATATCACTGCCGGCGGCGTTGGTGACGCGCATCGCGGCGGTGTAGGTGCCGGCTTGGGCGTACTCGAAAGTATCACTGGCA
>DAOTTV010000012.1:0-31176 GCA_034437755.1 Anaerolineae bacterium
GCCAGCGTCGGTGCAATCGGCGCACCCGTGTTGTTGACCGCGATTTCGGTCACCGTCCAGTCACTCCAGCCGAAGGCGTTACGCGCCCGTACTTGCACCTGATACGTGCCATCTTGTGGTGCGCTCAAGGTCGAGCTACAGGTATCGCCTGCACAGTAGCCACTCGGCGCGTCGTTGCTGACGCTCGTGCTACCGTCCGGTGCGACCACGAACAGTTGATACTGATCGACACCGGCTTCATATGACCACGCGACCGTTGCCGTGCCGTCAGCGACATTCGTGCTGGCGCTCACGGTCTGCGGTGTGGTCGTGGCGACCGTCGCGTAGACGTTGAGCGTATCGCTCCACGCGGTGCTGTCGAAGGCATTCTCTGCCTGAACAGCCAACGCATTCTGCCCCTCGCTCATGACGATCGTGTAAGCACAAGTCGCACCGTCACAACTCGCGTCTTCGGCGCTGAGCGTATAGCGCGTCTCGGTGCCATCAACGTGTGCGACGTACAGCGTGTACTCGGTCGCGTATTCGATGGCGTTCCATGTGACATCAGTCGTCAGCGGCGCGATGCCACTGCTGAACGCACTGCTGAACTGTGGCGTACCGCTCGGACGGCTGAAGTATCCCTGACCGCCGCTCGCTGTTGCGATTGCCAGATCCGCTTCATACGCGCCTGCGTCAACTGTACTGTTGACCACGCGCCCGAAGCCCGTTCCGCGTTGATCGAAGGGCAGTGCTTCGCTGCTGTTGCTGTCGTTATCGCGGTCGCTGACATCGGCTTCGATCAGCGCGTTGTCGCCGAAGTCGATTGCCGGACTGCCGCTCACGAGTGCGACGGTCGGCGTTGCGCCACCGTTATTGCCGACCAGCGGATTGCCGCCACCGTCCACTTGCAAGATACTGCCCAGCGGCACGGTCGCAACCGCGCTATTAGTGTTCACGCCGAAGCCGAACTGATTGAAGATACAATCTTCATCACTGCTGTCCGTCCCGAACAGCGTCGAGAGCGCAGTCGATGTCGAGAAGTCGCCGCGGCAGGATTGCCCGCCGTTACGTCCGACGTTGCCGCCGATGTAGGCGTTCTCGACCGTGAGCGTACTGGCTGGCATGCTCAACGCGCCGCCGAGATTGGCTTCGTTGCCGGTGATCGTCGCGTTGCTAATCAGGTGCGTGCCGCCTGCGTTCTCGATGTGGATCGCACCGCCGCGGAAGTTCGCGTCGTTGTTGGCGATCGTGCTGTTGACAATCGTCGTCTGCGTGCTTGCGCTGTCATCGACGAAAAGCGCACCACCGCTGACAACAACCGCTTGATTGTTGGCAAGCGTGCTGTGGCGGATGACTGTCTGCGAACCGATCGCCGCGTAGATCGCGCCACCACTGCGTTGCGCTTGATTGTTCCTCAGCGTGCTTTCATTGATCGTCAGCGTGCCACCGTTGTTATAGACGACACCGCCGTTGAGCGCGAAGCCGTTTTCTAGCGTGATGTCCGTCAGCGTCAGATCGCCCGTGTTCGCCACTTCAAAGAAGCGGATGCGATCAACCGAACTGCGATCGAGCGTGTTGCCCGCGCCGTCGATCGTGATCGCGCTCGTGACAGTCGGTAAAGCATTTTCGCCTTTATCGGCAGTCGTCACCGTCAGGCTTTGACCGAGAACGATCGTATCAGCCATGCCGTTGCCGTTGGCACAGTCGATCGCTTCAATCAGCGTCGATGCGCTCGAGACGGTCACCGGATTGCTGAAGTCGAAACCACCGCAGACGTTCGCAACCTCGAACGCGCCGATGTCCACTTGACCGCCCTGAACGCGATCGAAACCCGCGCCGCGTTGATCGACATCGACCGGATCATCGGTCACGCTGTCGCCATCGACATCCAGATTGAGCGTGCTTTCCAAGAAAAGCGCGCTAGCATCACCCGCGTTGACCGCCGGACTAATCGAGGGCAGGGCGACCGTTGCGGTCGGGCCGCCGTTATCCGTCACAAGCGGGGTCGTGCCGCCGCCGGTGTCCAGAACATCTTTCAAGTCTTGCGCCGGAACAAGCGTATTCGTTTGCGTGCCGATAGCACCGCAACCGCCCGCATCGCTATTCGACCCGAACAGGCTGTTATTCGCCGTCACGTAACCGCCCAGACCGCCACCACACTCAGCATTAGTCGGCGCGGTGTTGCCCGCGATCAGCGTGTTGTTCAGCGTCGTCGTCGCCGTCAGCACATGGATGCCGCCCGACTTGTTCGCCGTGTTGCCGGCAATCGTCGTGTTCGTGATTGTCACCGCACCGCTCGTGACCAGACCACCACCGACCTGTTGCGCGGCGTTGTTAGCGATCGTCGTGTTGAAAATCTTCACGTCGCCCGTCTCATCGAGCAGGAGCAAGCCACCGCCGTGCAGGTTGTTCGCCGCGTTGTTGGCGATCAAGCTGTTGACGATTGTCAGCGTGCCGCCGTCGGAGAAAATCGCGCCGCCGCGTCGTTGCGCCGTGTTACCGCTCAGTTCCACGTCCAGCAGGGTCAACGCACCACGGCTATAGACCGCGCCGCCCTCTTTGGCGAAGCCGTTGTTCAGCGTGATGTCGCGCAGAGTCAAGCTACCGACGCTATCGACTTCTAACAAACGGAAGTCATCGACGGCACCCGCATCGCGGATCAAATCGAAGCCCTGACCATCGAGCGTGATCTCGCTGGTGATCAGCGGCAAGCCGTTCTGACCGTTGTCGATCGCCGTCAGCGCGATGTCTGCACTCAGATTGATCGTATCCGCAGTTGCATTCGCATTCGCGCATTCGATTGCACCGATGAGATCATTCTCCAGATTGCTATCGACCGTCCCCACCACATAGGGGTTAAAGCCTACTGTCTCGTAGGGCGTACACGCCGTGCTGAGTGTCACACCGACAATCACCGGATCGTGATCCGAGGAGCGATACGCATTCGGTTCATAAAGTGGGTTGCCACTTGGTTTTGCTTCGAAGGAGCGCTCACCACCACCATCGTCAATGAAGTTATTGTAATCGAACAAATTTACCTCATCAGCGTTGATGTGCCACTCGGCAATGTCCACCACACTGGATGCCAGCGACGGACTCGCCAGCGCATGATCAAGATACCCGAGGCGACCATCGAACACATAGCTGTAGTTGGTTGTCCCAACACCCCCGATGAGATCGGTATAACCAGCGTTGAGCAAATTATCGATCGGATCTTCACCGGCATAAGCGTTCAAATCACCGATGATTAACACATCGTCATCACCGGTACCCGTTGGATCAGTCGCTAGGTAGTTGAGAAGTTCTAAAGTCGCATCTGAGCGCGTATCGTTACAATTGCCCTGGAAGAGATCATCATCACCCGGGCCACAGGAAGAACCTTTCGATTTTAGGTGATTGACGACAACTATCATCGTCTCGCCAGACGCATTTTCTTGGAATGCCTGCACGATAGCCGGACGATTCTTGGGGCCGATACCATTCGGATCGACAAATGCCGATGTATCCAGCACAGCTGTCGTCCCTACTGGTGTCACAGTTGCCGGTTGGTAGATCATTGCCACCGCAATCGCATCTGTGCCAATCGGGCCGGTGTTGATGAAATCGTATGTTCCGGGGGCTGTTGCCGCGTTCAGCGCCGCCGCCAGATCAGCCACATCCGTACCGTTGTTCTCGATTTCCATCAAGCCAACAATATCAGCATCCATAGCTACAATCGCTTCGACGATTTTCGTCTGCTGACGTGTAAATTCGTCAGTGCTATCTGCACCTCGACAACCAAGGTTAGAACTAGGGCCACACACATCAGCACCAGTATCAATCGTCGTGAAGTAGTTCAAGACGTTGAAGCTAGCAACCGTCAAGTCACCGTTGACAACAGGAGCCGCTGGACGTGTATTCACTGGTGTGAAGGTTGCTGGCGTATCAGCCAGCGGACGAACGCGCCAGGCATTTGTGCCACTTTCGCCGGCAAATGACCAGTGCAAAACACCAGTCAAGTTAGAGACAGTATCACCACCGCGGAAGAAATCTATCCCCTGTGTGCCCACACCAAAACCAACCGGTTGCGGATAGAACGCGACGCTACTGGGCAGATCACTGTTCTGATCGTTGTTATCATCGTCGATAATCACACGGCGACGATCCAAATCATCTTCATAAACATCGAACTCAACTTGCGTCGGTGTGTCGTCGATATGCGTGTATTGATAAGGACGCCCCCCCTGATAGAGAACGACCTGACCAAAACGACTCAGTTGGAAGTATTCCGACACGGTCAACGTATCCTGAAAATTGACGCGCATCCCCTCGAACTGCTCGTAGTAATCATCAACAGTCGCAAAAGATTGTGGCACAGGCAAATTGATCGAAGCCGCTGTCGGCAAGGGTTGATTAATCGTATCAATCGTGACGGTGAGATTGCCATTGTCATTATCGATCTGCGTCATGTCGTAGAACTCATCAACCGCGCCACGCACAGTGACTTGGTCGCCAATCGCCACATCCTGACAACTCTCATCGCAGAAAACAAAGATGCCTTCCGACGTTGCGACGTTACCATCGACATCGCTATCTTCTTCTTGCAAGAAGAACCCGCGCAGTTGATCAGATGTCTGATAATCGCCCACGACGATTCCTTGCACCAGCACCGTCGCGCCGACATTGGTCGCCGCCGCACCAGTCCCCTGAATAGTATGAATACCCGTGATCGAAAGCGGTGCCGCCGTCGTGAAGTTCCAACTCGTTTGATCAGCGATACCGGGGAAGTTGTTCCCGCTCAAGTCCTGGATAGCATCCGATTGAATCTGCACGTAATAATCCGCACTCGGATTAATCGTCACCGCGCTGAGATCAACCGTCACATCCGCGCCAGAAATCGAGACAAACGTCCCATCTGCATCAAACATGAACTGACGATCGGAGCCGGGGCCATTGCCATCGACTTCGTACAGGAAAATATTCCCAGTCCCAGCTTGCACAAGTTCGTCAAACGTCGCCGTCAAAGTATTCAGTGAGGCGGGAACATTCGGCGTATCATCAGCTGGATCGAGTGCTGCAATGCTCGGCGGCGTGGTATCACTCGTGCCTTGATCGTCAATGATGAAGCTATCGAAAGCAACATCCTCGAAGCCCGCGTCCACATCAATCGTGATCCGCAAGTCCAGCGTCGTCCCCGTACCGGCGATTAATTTCTCGAAGGTCTGGGCAGTGGCAGACAAAGCCACACCTTCACCTATACCGTCAAAGTCAATATCTTCAAGGAAGGTTAATTGATTGAATGTCGATGAGTCTGCTGTCTCAAACGCCAGCAGATTCTGATACCCGCCGCCATCAATCTGATACTCAACCAGCACGAAGTCATTCGGATCAAGTGCGCCTTGATCGGGCAGAGTCGCAAAATCACCGACAAAACGCAGGTTACTCAAGCCAGCGATATTCAAGCCCGACCAGGTCATGGTCAGCGGTTCTTGCGCGCCTTCGCCATCAATATCCGAGATGATTACTTGATTATCATTGAAGCCAGTGTACGTGTTCGGGTTGCTCGGCGCAGTATTACCGTTGAAGTCCTCGCCACCGTCGCCATCGGCATCCCACACACCAAAATAATCAAAAGAGCCATCTGAGAAGAAGGTTTCAGAATTGTTATTGGTATCTGTAATCGTGAACGCGGCAGTCACCCCGTCTTCAGCATAATCGAATTCTTCGTTGAGGACAGTTGTCGCACTAGTCGTACAATTAGCAGTGTGCGTGCCAATGTCGCTCCAGTCTTCGTTCGCCTGCACGAGCCATTCCGAATCAGATGTATTTGTGCCGCGCGATGCGTCCCAATCGGTATTAGGGGCGCAAACTGTATCCTTACGCACGAGTACGCGATTTTGCGTCGCGCCTGTGACACCCGCAACATCCCACGCGCCCACATCCGGGCCATCTTCGCCAACCGCGTCGATGAGCGTGCTGTTTTTAGCTAACCCGACGGCATCGTTGCCATTGTGCGAGATATTGCCAGAGGTTAGATCAGCCACAGCCAAAATAGTAGAACTGGCTGATGGGTTGGCGACCACATAAACATCACCATCCGCCAATGAGCCAGAGAGTGAAATTGTTGCCTCCGGCCATGTGCCACCATTCGACACACGCCATATTTCATAATCAGCCAAGTTGACCGATGCGCCGGTACCATTGTAGATTTCAACATACTTGTTGAAACTCGAGCCTTCTCCATATTCAGAGATAATCAGCTCGCTGGTAGACGCGCTTACAGAACTGAACGAAAGCGCTAGCATTGCCGTCAACAGTAAGCTGACGCTCAGCATAGCACGTGCTGTCATTTGTCGCATAAATGCTCCTATACCTTTGTATAATCGCGGAGTGAATTTACATCTCCTACGACCAATTGTAGCGAAAGCTGAGGTGTTTACCACGACCATCGTACTATATAACTTAACCTTAACTGAACGCTCGTTAGAGGATAACGCGCCATAAAGTGTTATTAATTCGTATATGCGAACCGTAATGAAAGTCAGGTAGGCGATGTCTATCATCTACCCAAGTTTGAGCGTCAGGAAGCCGACCAATCGTGAGCAAATTGAGCCAGCAAACGTGCGCCATAACCTTTGGCACTATGCTTCGGATTATACGGTGTCTCGCTTCCGGCGAATAACATGCCTGCCATGTCGACGTGTGCCCAGCTGTAATCGACAAAATTACGCAGGAAATAAGCGGCAACGCCTGCTCCACCCCAACGTCCAGCCGAGCCCCCGCTATTCTTAGTATCAGCCGTATCACTTTCCAGCGGTTTGCCATAGTCTTCATATAAGGGCATGTGCCAGACAAGTTCTTGCGTTGTCTGGCCAGCTTGCTTTAACTTCTCAACAATGGTCTCATCATTGCTATAAACCCCGGCTGAAATACCGCCGAGCGCAACAGCGATTGATCCGGTGAGTGTCGCAATATCGACCACAGCCGCCGGTTGATAGCGCTGGGCATAAACCAGCGCATCCGCTAATAGCAAGCGTCCTTCGGCATCTGTGCTGATGATTTCGATCGTCTTGCCATTGCTCGCTGTGATGACATCTTGTGGACGATACGCTTTATCGCTGACCATATTATCCGACGCAGGAACCAGCCCGACGACATGTACCGGTACATCCAGCTCGGCAATCGTACGCATTGCCCCGATAACTGCCGCGCCGCCGCTCATATCTGCTTTCATACCAACCATCCCATCGCGTGACTTGATGCTGTAGCCGCCGGTATCGAATGTCACGCCTTTGCCGACGAGTACCAGCGTATCGCGTGTTTCTGCTTGGTCAGCACCGTGCTCAAGGATGATGAAACGCGGCGGTTCTGCGCTCCCTTGTGCGACTCCAAGCAATGCGCCCATCTTCAGCGCTTGTAATTGCTGTTTGCCAAGAATACGCACCGTCAGCCCGACTTCCTGCGCCATCGCCGCTGCCTGTTTTGCCATATAATCCGGCGTGCAAACGTTCGGTGGCAGATTCACCAGATCACGGGCGAGTGATGTGCCGTTGGCGAAAGCTATCCCAACAGCGATACCGCGTTGCGTTGCGTCGGCATCAGTCGTCAGAATATCCAGCTGTTGCGGTTGGTCGTCGGGCGCATCACTGCTCTTTTGCCCGTGATATTGATACAATGCCAGCAGTGCGCCCTCGCTCAGCAGTTGCGCTGTATCCGTAATGCTCAAATCTAAACCTGCGATCGCCGGCGTGACTGTCGCCACTTGGGTGGCATTTAACTGGCGTGCGCGTAATACCCCATGGGCAATCGCTTGCCGGATGTGATCGTTCGTGATCTGATCCGGTTCGCCCAAGCCCACCACAATCACGCGCGTCGCTGGCAACGCGCCACGCGTATATAGCACCGTTGTTTGTCCGGCTTCGCCCGTAAAATCACCGGTGTCGATTTGTTCGCTGAGCGCTTTGTCCAGCGTATCATCGACTTGCTTCACAGCACCGGCGAGGTCGGTCACATCCTGCATAAGATAAACGATGAGTGCATCCGTCTCGTGATCTGTTAAACTTGTTGCAATCGCTTGAATTTGCATTTTTTCATATCCTTGATGTTGCAATCAATATCGCCCCGTATTATGACACGCAACATTCAAAATGCCGAATGCAATGGCTATAATCAGGTGATTTTAATCGGGATAATCAGATGGGATGACATCGGTTATGGCGCAAGACCCTAACACGGCACAGGCACAGCAACTCGCACCCAGTCCACATCGTCACACGTATACCCCGCCCAAAATCGGTGGTGACTTTGTCGGCAAGCACATTATTTCAGTCGATCAATTTGAACGGCGCGATCTCGAAATCTTATTCGGCGCGGCGAAGTCAATCCGCAAACGTATGCGGCTCAACGATCGCGGTCTCACGGAGATTTGCTCGGGAGTAGTTATGGCATCGCTCTTTTTTGAAGCGAGTACACGCACAGATATGTCTTTTCAAGCGTCTATGAGACGGCTCGGCGGTGATGTTATCTCAGCTAGCAACGGGGTTCGTTTCTCGTCGATGTACAAAGGCGAAAATCTATCGGATACGGTACGTGCGGCAGGCTGTTATGCTGATGTCGTTGTCCTGCGCCATCCACAAATCGGCTCAACCTACGAAGCCGGCTATTATCTCGATCGCTTGAATGAGCGCATCGTCAATCCGAGTGTGGTCATCAGCGGCGGTGATGGCGTAGGCGAACATCCAACCCAAGCCTTACTCGATATGTTCACGATTGTCGATGTCAAAAAGAGCATCGATCATCTGACGATTACAATGGTCGGTGATTTGAAACATGGGCGTACGGTTCATTCGCTAGCAAAGCTGATTGCTTATTATCGCCCGATCAATACGACGCTCTGCTTTGTCGCACCGACTAGCTTACAAATGCCGGAGCATATTGTCACCATGTTGCACGATCTGAGTATCGAAGTTGTCATGATTGATGACTTGATGGACGTACTCGGCGATAGCGATGTCTTATATTGGACGCGCATTCAAGAAGAACGCTTCAAGAATAGCCCAGAAGAATACGATCGCATCAAAGATAGTTTCATCATGTTACCTGAAACACTAGAACAAGCGCCGAAAGATTGCGTCTTGATGCACCCGCTTCCACGTAAGCACGAAATGGGCGAGCAAAAAGATCACGATATACTGGATGCTGACCCGCGCTCGATCTATTTTGAGCAAATGGAAAACGGCATGTTCATTCGCATGGCATTGTTGGCGAAGGTAGTACGGGGGGCGTATGTCTAATATCATTCGCATAGCGGGGATGGTTGACCCGCATTGCCATCTGCGCGATTTACAATGGGCACACAAGGCGACATTCCACAGCGAAACACAGGCGGCGGTCGCTGGCGGATATTGGGCAGTGTTTGATATGCCGAATACCCCGCCAGAGACAATTGACCGTCCGGCGCTAGATCAAAAACTAGTTGTCGCGGCAACACATGCGGTCTGCGATTGGGGCGTATACGCTGGCGCATCACAGTCTGATAATACTAATGACTATGCGAAGATGATGTCTGATGTCTGTGGCTTGAAAATTTTTAACAATTCAACCACCGGTAACCTGCTGATTGCTGATCAAGCGATGCGTGACCGCCATTATGCCGCATGGCCGGCTCAGAAAGTGATCGCTGTTCATGCCGAAGAAGAGACGATTCTCGATATTTTGCAATTGGTACGCAAGTATCGCAAGCACACACACTTCTTACACATCAGCAGTGCGAATGAGATGCACTATTTACGGGCGGCTAAAGAAGAGGGATTGCCGATCACAATTGGCGTATGTCCGCATCATCTGTACCTCACTGAAGATGACGTGAAGACGCTGGGCGGTGATGCAATGATGAAACCACCGCTGAAAACACAGGCAGACCTCGATGCCCTGTGGACGGCGCTCGCGGATGGTATCGTCGATATTATCGAGTCCGATCATGCGCCGCACACAGCCGCCGAGAAAACAAGCGAACAACCCGCTTATGGGGTCACCGGATTAGAGACGAACTTGCCCTTGATGCTCACGGCGGTTCATGCCGGACGCGTATCGCTAGAGCAAGTGATTGCAATGGTATCGACCCATGTTCATCGCATCTGGGGCCTGGTCTGCCCGCCACAAACATACACAGTCGTTGATCTGGATGCTGAATATACGATCGACAGCAGTCAGATGTGGACGCAGAACCATCGCTCGCCATTCGACGGGATGCGCGTGCGCGGGAAAGTGCTGGAGACGTGGATTCGCGGCACACAGGTCTACGATGGTGAGCGTGTGCGCGTTGCTGGCGGATGCGGGCAAAATTTATTTGGCGGTGACGCATGAACCCGATCCGGCACGCTTTTTTACTAGCGAACGACATCGGCTATCGTGCGCTCCGTCCACTGCTATTCCGGCAATCAGCGCAAGATGCTCACGAGCGCGTCTTAACGCTCTTACAAGACGCAGATAACACGCCTCATCTGCTCAATTTCGCCGCGCTATCGCACCGCATCGCCTTCCAGCAGACACCTATCACAGTCGGCGGCACGACTTTAGCACACCCATTCATCCTCGCGGCAGGCTTCGTCAAGGGCAAGGGCTTTGCTGACGAAACACGAGCGATCGAAGCTGTTGAAAGCGGCGAGAACATCATCCCCGGATGGCGTGCCATACCGCAGGCTGTCGGTTTGGTCGAATATGGCTCATACACCCGACAACCGCGACTGGGCAACGATGGCACTGTTATCTGGCGCGATGTGGCGACACACTCAACGCAGAATCGCATTGGATTGAAGAATCCGGGTGCGGTTGCCAGCGCGATGTTCTTCCAGAAACATCTGATTGACCTACCACAACAATTCGGGATCAATATCGCGGTCAGCCCCGGTGTGGATGATCGCCAGCAACAAATTACAGATATTCGCGAGGCGCTACAGGCTTTTCTGTCGCGTGCAGTTGTGCCTAATTGGTTCACGTTGAATATCAGTTGCCCCAACACAGAGGATGATCCCTCCGGCAATCAGACGAATGCCCTCACCCGCGCTCTGTGCCAGAACGCAATCGCGACAATCGAAGAAGCGGGGTATCGCGTACCACTATGGGTAAAGATCAGTCCCGGACTCGCACGGTCGCAGTATGCGATTCTCATGCGGGCATTCGCAGAGACAGGCGTACAGGCGGTTATCGCGACAAATACACTCAGTCAACCTACCCCTGATAACCCGGCGATATATGCAGGAGTCGGGGGTGGGCGGCTCTATCAACACGCCCTACAAACGGTCGATCACTTGCTTGATGAACGCTATAAGCATGATTACCCGATGGACATCATCGGTTGTGGCGGCATTATCGACCGCGATCACTATTTAACGTACAAAGCGCGGGGAATCACCGTCGTCCAATATTGGTCAGCCCTTATCTATCGGGGGTTATTCGCGGCGGCACTCATTAGAGGAGGTAGTCATGAGTGATGTTATCGCACAAGCCCTATTGAAAATTGGCGCGGTCGGCTTTCGTCCAGATGACCCAATCACCTTCAAATCTGGCATCCTTTCGCCGGTTTACGTCGATAACCGACAACTGCCCTATCATCCCGTAGCGTGGCGGGCAGTGATCGAAGGCTTCGGAGATTTGATAACGCAGAATGACATTGCCTATGACGTACTGGCAGGTGTCGCGGTCGGGGGTGTCCCACATAGCTCAGCACTAGCCTATCATTTACGAGTCCCGTCTGTTTTCGTACGCAAGCAAGCTAAAGAACATGGTAAGAGCCGACGTGTGGAAGGCGGAGACGTTGCCGGAAAAACCGTTCTTCTCATCGAAGATTTGGTAACCACTGGCGGCAGTAGCTTATCTGGTGTGCAAGCCCTACGCGCTGAGGGAGCAACAGTCACAGACGTACTAGCAATCGTCAGCTACGGCTTTGAAGAAGCGGATAAACAGTTTCATGATGCAGGCATCACATTACATACACTGACAAACTTCCGTGTTATCATGAAACATGCGTTGCAACTGCAATTACTGCATACAACACACGCGCAACACATCAATGACTGGTTCACAGACCCACACGGTTGGGCAAGCAGGCACAGAGACAAATGAGTATCATGGAGAAATTTAACGCCCGCGCCGATGCGATTAACTCGTTATTGTGCGTTGGATTAGATAGCAGCATTGACCGCTTGGATGACGAATTTAAACGCCATCCACATCCGCAGTTCGAGTTTAATCGTCACATTATCGAGCAAACGCATGACTACGTCGCGGCGTATAAGCCCAATATTGCCTTTTACGAAGCGCGAGGCGAAGATGGTTGGTACGACTTACGCCTGACGATGAACTACCTGCGCGACCAGCATCCCGATATTCTGACGATTTGTGATGCCAAACGAGCCGATATTGGTAGCACCAGCGAAGCCTATGCCCGCGCTATCTTCGATGATTTGGGCTGCGACGCGATTACACTACACCCATATCTAGGGCGTGATGCACTTGATCCCTTCCTCAAATACGAAGATAAAGGCTGTATCATCCTGTGCCGCACATCGAACGAAGGCGCGACCGAAATTCAAGATTTGGAGATTGAAGGCAAGCCACTGTGGCAAATCATCGCGGAAAAAGTCTACAAGGACTGGAACACCCACGATAATTGTATGCTAGTCGTCGGCGCGACATACCCGAACGAGATGAAGCAGATTCGTGCGCTGGTCGGTGATATGACGATTCTCGTGCCGGGCATCGGGGTACAGGGGGGCAACGTCCAGCAGACGATGACCGCCGGCAAGAACAGCCAGGGCAAAGGGATCATCATCAATTCATCGCGGGGTATCATCTTCTCACCAGACCCGGCACAGGCGGCGCGTGAACTGCGCGATGCTATCAATCTATATCGCTGAGGAGACAAACACTTGCTTGAGAATATAGGACAATGGGCACTGTGGATTTTTCTGCTGGGGTGTATGCTTCCCCTCATCGTTTTAGCCATTGCTAGCTTCTTTGCTTATCGCTTCGGCAAAAAACAGCTCGAAGAATTTATCGAGCCAGACATCGAGAAACTCAACGCGCAATATGAGAAAATCCGCCAGAAGCAACCTGACCTCCAGCGTGATAAGCTCATCCGGCAAGTGGTCAATCAGCAAGCATTGAAATGCGGCATCGTCGGCGCAATTACTGGCGTAGGTGGCTTCGTGACCATGCCGATTAGCCTGCCGATTGATATTCTAGTCACAGCCCGCATGCAATCGACCATGGTCGGCTTCATCGCGCGCGCATATGGCTACGAAAACTCGATCGAGAACAAAGCGGCGACCGTCGCCGTGATGACGGGCAGTAACGAGATCACAGCACTGACAGGGCGCGTCGTTCGCAGTTATGCACCGCGCTTCTTGGGCAAGAGTTTCTCAAAGCTGATTCCGTTAATTGGCGGATTCATCAGCTTCGGGTTGAATTACGCTCTTGCCCAGTCCATGGCGCGCATTGCTATTCGCTGGTATGAGAACAAAAGCCGTGACGACATCCTTGGGCGTGGACAAGCGAGCGCCACCGCATAACAACCAGCCTGCCCGACCTACTCGACAGCAATCACACGCCTGATTGACCGTGCTAGATTACGCGCACGCTCCGGCGCATCACCGACATGCGCCTCGGCACGTAGCAACTGCGGCACGTTCGCCGCCGGCACGAAAGCTGTGATGCGCGTATCTTCTGCGATTAAATCAGCGAGCGGATTTTCGTCGCCCGCACGCATCGCTTCCCATGCAGTCATGCTATGTTCGCGGATCACATCATGCAAGACTTGACGATCGCCCCCCTGCCGCACAGCTTCCATGAGAACGCGCTCCGTCGCCGCGAACACCCCGTACGTCGCCAGATTACGTTTGATCGCGTTCTCATCAATGCTCATGTTATCGATCAGGCGGTGCATCCGCTTCAATAATTCATCACAGGCTAAAAACGCGGATGGCAACACTTCGCGCCGATTGCCACTATCATCTAAGGTACGCTCTAATAGACTGTGTGCCGCATTATCCCAACCCACACGCGGTAAAGTCGCGACGTAACGCGCGAGGCTGTTCATATTTTCAGCGTTGATCGGGTTGCGTTTGAAGGGCATCGCTGATGATCCAATCTGCTTCTTGCCGAACGGCTCGCCCCACTCCCCGAACGGGGGGGATTGCAACAGACGCAAGTCAAACGCGAATTTATACGCCGTCATAGCGAAGCCCGCCAGCGCATTCAGCACAGTCCAATCCTGACGGCGTGGATAGGTCTGATGTGCAATCTCAAATGCTGTCAGATCAAGTGCTTGCATGATATGTGTTTCCATCTGGCGCGGTGTCATCGCGGCATCGTGCAACAATTCGGTATAGCTTGCCGATGTACCTACCGCCCCTTTAAAGCCTTTCCCACGTATATTATCACGCACCTGTACCAGCGTTTCATAATCAGCGAGCAAATCCTGCGCGATGAACGCTAGCCGATAGCCAAGCGTCGTCGGTTCAGCGGGTTGAATGTGTGTGAACGCCATACACACATGCGCCGCCTCAGCTTCGATCTTGTACGAGAGATCGTGCAGAAGTCGGACGAGCTTCTCGATAATCAGTTCGAGCGCATCGCGCAGGCGCAGAGCATCCGCATTATCTTCGATGTCCATGCTAGTCGCCCCTAAATGGATGATCCCGCCACCGACTGAACATTGTTCGGCATAGGTGTGGACTTCCGCCATTAGATCATGCTTGAGTTCCTGTTCTAGTATATGTGCGCGTTCAATGTCGATGTCATTTTGATGCTGGCGCAAATCATCGACCTGTGCCGATGTGACCAGACCCGCCATACGCTGGGCATCCGCCAGTGCTACCCAGATCCGTCGCCACAGTTTACGC
This sequence comes from Anaerolineae bacterium, assembly GCA_034437755.1. GTDB lineage: Bacteria > Chloroflexota > Anaerolineae > Aggregatilineales > Phototrophicaceae > JAUZRW01. The sequence goes on from DAOTTV010000012.1 coordinate 14,862, forward strand.
TCATACCTTAGCGACCAGATTTGTCGCATAGCATCACTGCCATAGCGCCATGTGAACGGGCTGAGAAAAGTATCGTGTGTGTAAGTTTCGGTCAAAATTTTCGCTTTCGATCAGTCATTTTTACAAATGGACTAAGCGTATCCAAAAGGCATACGCCGCACAACGGGCAAATCCGTACTCAGACAATTCTCATAGTGTGATTATGGCGTTTTAGTTGGCATATTAGATAATAGGTTTACATTATATTGAATATCGTGAATGAAACGAGACTTATGACCACTGTAACCGCACCGGATAACGCGAACGTCTACGAGAAAAGTACTGTGATGAATACCACGCTCGATAAGATGGTCGCTTTCCACGAAGACCCGAAAGCACTCAGCGTCCTCACGCCACCACCGATTTTCATGCGTGTGAAAGAGGATAACCGCACCTCGATGACCGCCGGCGACTTGAAGTTCACACTTTGGTTTGCTGTCGTGCCATTACAATGGCATGTCGAGCATCAGGCAGGGCCGACTGAACACTCCTTCGCGGATATGATGCTCTCTGGCCCGATGGCATACTGGCGACATGAGCATATCTTCGAACCGGTTGAAGATAGGGTGAAGCTGACTGATCGCGTGACCATCGCTCATAAAGACGGCATCGCCGGCTTGCTCACACGCTTGATGTTCGATGGCATCCCTCTGCGTATTCTCTTCTTCTATCGCCACTTGCGTACGAAATGGGCTGTGGAAGCATAAAGCACAGCCGTTCATATGAGTTTTACTGGTAATCGAGCATGATATTGGTCATTCAAAAAATAAAAGGACAGGCCAGCAGATGTAAAGGTTTGCTACAGCGAACCCATCTGTGACCGAACGGGTGCCGTATCAGGGGGTTGTTGTTACGGTTACAATCCTTCTCCACTTTATTTGTGAAACATCAAGATCATGCTCACAGATTGACATCGTAGTATTGTAAGGATTACAGATGACAGAACGAGCAAAAGTTGTCGTTGTGGGGGCTGGTGTCGGCGGGTTGACGACCGCCGCATTACTCACACAAGCAGGATATGACGTAACCGTGCTAGAAGCCCAGACTTACCCCGGTGGGAGCGCGAGTACATTTTTCCATAAGGGATATCGCTTCGAGTCCGGGGCGACTGTAGCGGGTGGCTTCCAGCCAGATGGCCCACACTACATCGCGGGTGAGATGCTAGGTATTGATTGGCCCGTCGAACAGCATGATCCGGCGTGGGTCGTGCATTTGCCCGATCGTAGTATTGAGCTATGTCAAGATTATCAGGATATTTACGATAAATTACCGGGCACGGATCGCTTTTGGTCACAACAGAGCAAGATTGCCGATATTGCATGGGGATTATCCGCACAGGGCTTGCCTTGGCCGCCGCGTGATATATCCGAATTGTTGCAATTGGCGAAAGTTGGCTTGTTGAACTTACCGCAGGATTTGCTGATTGTGCCGTTTGCGCTGGGCACTGTCAAGCAATGGATTAAGCTGCTCGGTTTAGCCGATCATGACGCATTCGTGCGTTTTATCGACGCGACGCTGTTGATCTCAGCGCAGGCAACGAGCGATACAGTCAACGGTATTTATGGCGCAACAGCGATGGATTTACCCCGTCAGGGTGTCTACCATGTTGAAGGTGGCATCGGTGGCATTGCCGAGACACTGGTCGATAAAGTGCGTGACTCAGGCGGCAAGGTTCTCTATCGCCAGCATGTGACGCGCATCGACGTGAATAACGGACGCGCACGGGGTGTATATGCCACGAAGGGACGACGCAACCCACAGGAGACCTTCTTCGAGGCAGATTTTGTCGTCGTCAACAACACGCCGTGGACGCTCGATAACTTGCTCGGGGAGCAATCACCGCCCCGCCTCCAGCGCGAAGTTCAGCATCGCCCCGATACACAGGGCGCGTTCGTCTTACACCTCGGCGTACAGGCTGACGCGCTACCGACAGGTATCGCCGATCATCATCAGATTGTGAAGACCATGCACGGCAAAATGGGCGAAGGTGAAACGCTCTATATCTCGATGTCACCGGAGTGGGACGCGAGCCGCGCCCCACAAGGACAACGCGCCGTGACAGTCAGCACCCATACACAAGTTCAACAATGGTGGGATGTGCTGGCGCAAGACGAACAAGCCTACTATGATCGCAAAGCAGAGTATAGCGAGCGCATCATCGACACCATTGATCAGACTATTCCGGGCTTCAAATCCGCTGTTTCGTTGACCTTGCCCGGCACACCCGTCACCTATCAATTTTACACGCTACGCGAGAAAGGCATGGTCGGCGGTTTTCCGCAGGGGTCGTTGTTCAAAGCACGTAGTCCGCGCACAGGGATCGCCAATATACGTCTCGTCGGCGATTCAATCTTCCCCGGACAATCGACCGCCGGCGTGACACTCGGCGGTATTCGCGTCGCCAAAGACGTACAACGTCACCTACCCCAGCACAATCCTAAACGCATCTACGCACCCTCAACACAGGAAGGATAATTCCGAATTTATGAGCCAACCCGTCATCCACTGGTTTCGGCGTGATTTACGACTACAGGATAATATCGCCCTGCATCAAGCAATTGCGAGCGCGAGCGCGGTCGTGCCGCTATTCGTGATCGACCCGACGATCATCAACAGCGAGCGCTTCGGCATCCCACGCATGAAATTTCTGCTGGATGCGCTCCAATCGCTCGATGATGATCTCAAGCAATATGGCACGCGCTTGCTCGTCAAGCATGGCACACCGACCACGATCATTCCTGATTTGGTGACCGAGATCGAAGCGCAAGCCGTGTACGTCAACCGTGATTACTCGCCTTACGCCCAAGCCCGCGATACAGAAATCGAGACATTGCTCGACGTGCAAACGCATATGTATGACGATGCGCTGCTATTGCCACCGGGCAGTATCCGCACGAACGCCGGTGACCCGTACAAAGTTTACACCCCGTTCTGGAAGAAGTGGAAAACGCACAACAAGCCCGACATATCACAGGCAGAATTGAATGCAAGTACTTTTCATGACTTAGAGCATATCGACAACGATGGTATCCCGACGCTGGATGAGCTAGGGATGGGCGATACAATCGACCTGCCAACAGCGAGCGAAGCCGCCGCACACGACATGCTGAACGCGTTCCTCAACGATGACATCAAACACTACGAAGAAACGCGTAATCTCCTACCTATTCACCCCTTTGCTGAAGAACGTCCGCGTGGGACGTCGTATTTATCGCCGTATCTGCGCTTGGGCTTGCTCTCGCCACGGCAAGCATACTGGGCGGCACGCCAAGCCTATGACAACACGCACAGCAAGCAATACCGCGAGTCAATCGAATCGTGGGTGAGTGAACTCGCATGGCGCGAGTTCTACGCGCACATTCTCTATTTTTATCCGCATGTGATGCAACGCGATTTTGTCGATACCTACGAAGATATGGCGTGGGAGGACGACCAGGATGCCTTACAAGCATGGAAAGATGGCACAACTGGCTTCCCGATTGTAGACGCGCCGATGCGCCAGCTAAAAGCCATCGGTTGGATGCCGAATCGGGCACGGATGATCGTCGCCAGCTTCCTCACGAAAGATTTGCTAATCCACTGGAAACACGGCGACGTGCATTTCATGAAGCATTTGATCGACGGCGATCCGGCATCGAATAATGGCGGTTGGCAGTGGGCGGCGGGGACAGGCACAGATGCCCAGCCTTACTTCCGTATCTTCAATCCCATCTCACAATCGAAGAAATACGCCACGCCCGACTATCTGCGACACTGGTTGCCTGAACTGCGCGATGTACCAGATAAACACATTCACGAGCCACACAAAGCCGATACACCGCCGGCAGATTACCCGACGCCGATTGTCAATCATAAAGACGCGCGCGAACGCACACTCGCCGCATTCAAAGCCGCACGAGGAGATAGCTGAATGCTACAAATACAGGACAGCAAACACATGTATGGACTGATCGTCATCGCACTGTTAATCACGGCTCTGCTAGCGTTTGTCGGGCTGAGCCAAGCCCAGGAGGACGAACACACGACAGTGACCGTCGCAGACCTTGCCGACGAGAACGGCGACTTCGTCACCATCGCTGATGAGATCGAGTTGTATTACGTCAGCGCCGGTGATCCAACCGACCCCGCAGTGATTCTCATTCACGGTTTCGGCGGTTCGACTGTGACATGGCGCGATACCCTGCCGGCGCTCGCGGATGCTGGTTATTACACACTCGCGCTTGATCTCCCGCCCTTCGGTTTATCGGACAAAAGCACCGATATTGATTACACCCGATCAGCGATGGCACGCTACGTGACGCAATTCATGGATGCGCTCGAGATTGACACAGCGACGATCGTCGGGCATAGCATGGGTGGTAGTGTGACAGCGCATATCGCCGCCCAGCATCCCGATCGTGTCGATCAACTGGTATTCGTTGCGGGCGCAGTCTATAGCCGTGAGGCAGACGCACCATTTAGCCCTGAGCAAGATGATGATGACGGAACCGACCCACTCATGAGCTTGTTGCAGTCGATTGATCCGGATATACCCTTCGCGGCGAATGTCCTGCGCGCCCTGCTCACACCAGAGCGATTCACCGATATTCTCACCAGTGCGTATGCCAATCAAGAGGTCGTCACCGCAGATGTGGTCAACGCTTATGCACGCCCCCTGCAAACCGAGGACTGGGCGCAGGGTTTTCTGGCGTATATCGGCGCAGATGAGACCAATCCGGTTGCATTAGAAGACATCACGATTGACGTACCAATATTGGTCATGTGGGGCGAAGCAGATACATGGGTGCCGCTCACAATTGGCGAAACGATTATCGAGACGCTCGATCAAGCCGAGATCGTCACGTATGCCGGCATCGGTCATCTGCCAATGGAAGAAGCGCCGCAAGCCTTCAACCAGGATTTGATCGCTTTCCTGCGTAATGACTGAATCAAAAACGGTCGATCAGCGTGATCGACCGTCGTACTTGATGTGACCAACCCGACACCGTTACTTGTCTTCGTCGGGCAGATTACGCGCGTGGATCAGATCAAAAGCGAACAAGAATGCGCCCTGAATCAGAACGCCTAAACCATTGCCACGATCAGCGCCATCGCCACTCTCTTTACATAGCCAGCGCAAGCCCCACAGCATATACAGAATATCGAGACCGGCGTTGATCCACAACAAACGCCCTAGATTCTTGCGCTCTTCCTGCTTGACTTCGGGCAAGCCGGGGTTTTCGATGTTATCTACCAGGTTGCGGGCGCTAATTTGCCCACCAACCGCAATCCCGACATCAATCGCGCCCCATGCGATGAATTGATTGCCGAGATTCTTCCAGAACTTGCTGCCGAAGCGCATCAGCAAGCCGATGATGACGCTCATCACGCCCCAGCGCAACAAACGGCGCGAGACTAAATTTTGAAATTGCCAGATATTCATCGGTCAGTTACGTCTCCTCTATTGTGCTATACCGCCTTGATCCGAACACGACGAAGCCAGTTGATCGCCGGACGTAAAGCCGCGTAGCGATCGAGCGCGTCTGTGCGCTCTTGGCTCTCCTCTGCGAGAACCAGCGTCATGCCGAATGTGGCGAGTGTATTGGTAATCAAGAAAAAGATGAATTCTTCAATCGGCAGAATACCGCCGATCAGAATACTATGAAAAGATTGCTCAGGATCGATTGTCCATGTGCCACTACCAATCGCGATTGAATCCGCCCAGCTCAGGTAGAGTGTCGAAATCGCGATCGCTAGGAATACCTGTGTCCGGTGTCGCCATAAGATGTCTGCGCCGAACACGAACTGAATGATGATCGGGATCAAAGCCCACGATAACTCTAACGAGAGATACGTCGCCGGTTTGAAGCTCTCCGAGACGAATGTCCGCAGGAGAACAACCGTCATCACGACCCATAGCACCCCCGCGCCAATTGTGGCGTTACGGCGCATGGTCGGGTTATCCGCCCGATGAGGGTTCACAGGCAAATAACGGATGAGTGCCAGCAAGAGCAAGTTGGTCATCACGGGCTGGACAAGGAAAAATGTATATTCTTCAATCGGCACATAGCCAATCACCAGACCGTTTACGAGGTCAATATCGTACCACCAAACCCCCGTCGCAACCAGATAGTTGTCCCACGGGGTCGTATAAACAAACGCAACCACACACAGCGCAATCATCACGCCCCACGCCGGGAGCGCATTGAGCGATGCTGGTTGCCATTTGCCACGACGATGATCGACAATCGTCAAGATACTTAGCACTGCAATCGGAATACCCAGAAATATTGCTAGGAAACCAAAATATGTCACAGATTAATCGTCCTCTGCTTCATCATCATTATCGTTATTGTCTTGTGTTTCGTTGTGTTGTACTGCATCGAGATCGGTGATGATCTGTCGGATGAGTGCGGCGCTGTCGTGTAATTTCTCTTGCTCTTCCATGCTCAGGCGCAGGGGATTATGCTCGCCAATCACGCCAGCCCCGCCCAACACATGCGGCATCGAGACCGTTACATCTTGCACGCCGGCGATTTTCGTCTGCGGCGTGCAGATTGTCATGATTGCGCGCTGATCGTGCAGCATCACATCGACCATGTAAGCCAGCGCACTCGCTACCCCGTAGTAGGTCGCCCCTTTGCCAGAGATGATGCGATAAGCGGCATTACGCACGCCATCATCAATACTCTTGCGAATATCTGTATCGAGGGGAATACCGCGATTCTCGCAGAATTCACGAATAGGCACACCACCGATGCGTGCGGTTGACCACGCTAAGACCTCACTATCGCCGTGTTCACCGATGACATATGCGTGGACATGGTGCGAATCGACCCCGACGTGACGCGCGAGCAGTGCCCGAAAGCGTGCCGTATCCAGCATTGTGCCCGACCCGATCACACGGTGGGGATCGACCCCGAATTCGGCGGCATAACGCGCCGCGAGGTGTGTCATCACATCAACCGGATTGGTTGCGACGAGTAAGATGGCTTTGGGTGCAACCTGTAAAACGGAGGGAACCACTTGCTGGAAGACTTTAGCATTGCGTCCCAGCAGTTCGAGGCGCGTTTCGCCTTCCCGCTGACCCACGCCCGCGCCAATAATCACGACACTACAACCCACGAGGGCTTCATAATCGCCAGCGACGATTTGTAGGGGTTCAGCGAAGGGTACAGCGTGGTAGATATCGTCGGCTTCGGCTTGGGCGCGCTCACGATTTAGATCGACGAGCACGACTTCGCGCCCGACTCCTTGCATCACGAGGGCGAATGCCGCGGTTGAACCGACAAAACCCGTGCCCACAATCCCAATTTTCATAATGTCTTCTCCCTTGTTTGTGATCTAAACGATTCACGTTCCAGTCTAACATAGTGAACAATCGTTAGTGCACATGGGCGCGTCGGCATCGCCACCAGATCATCGGTAGGCGACGGATTTTGCCCGGCGTTGGGATGTGGGAACGGCGGGAGAAAACATCGTAATCATGGGCTTCGATATCGTCTAGGATCGCCTTGTAAAGCTCGGCGGCGGCAGCAATGGCGAAGCGTCCCTCTGCGTTGAGGAGCGCGATACCATCAATCGACTCATCGTAGAGGCGGCGATTGCGCTCGACCTGATAAGCCATGAATGCGCGCCAGTCGTCGGTGACTTCGCCGCGCTCAATATCAGCATCGCTCAGACCGAAGCGTGCGAGTTCATCCTGTGGCAGATAAACCCGCTTATTACGCCAGTCCTCTGCGACATCGCGCAGGATATTGGTCAACTGTAGTGCAACACCCAGACGCACCGCATACGGTAGCGCTTCTTTTGTGCCATCGAAGCCCACAATATGCATAGCCATCAAGCCCACTGTCGATGCCACGCCGTAAGAATACTCGGCGAGATCAGCGAAGGTGTCGTAGCGGGTTTGTTCAATATCGCGCCCGCAACCGTCGATTAACTGGCGCGCATAGCCGATCGGGATGTTGAATTTCATCTGCGTATCAGCCCATGCCAAACACACGAGATCGTTATCCGGCGGGCAATCCGCCATGACACGCTCACGCCATTGTTCGAGGTTCACACAACGTTGATCCGCCTCTTGCGTGGGATCATCTACGATGTCATCTGTCACACGGCAGAACGCATACAGAGCGCGTGCGCCCCGTCGCTTTTCGGGGGGTAACAGGCTTGATGCCATGTGAAACGTGCGACTATGGCGGTATGTGATTTTCTCACATTGCTTGTAAGCCATTTCGAGCAAGGCACGATTCATGTGTGTTGTTGAGGGAAGACTCTGGCTGTTGAACGCCTCCGACGCGGCGCTCAACAGGCGAACTTCCCATGATTGTTGCACTAAAGTCATCGTCGTTATGCCAATTCTGGTGTGTGTGTGCGATTACGACTTTGAAGGAAGGCGGGCGATGGATCACCGATCAAGTTCTCGGCGATGATGGATGATGAGAGTACGCCCGGCAAGCCGGCTCCCGGATGTGTCCCCGCGCCTACAAAGTAGAGGTTTTCAAAATCCTCTGAGCGATTATGCGGTCTGAACCAAGCCGATTGCGTCAGCACGGGTTGGACTGAGAACGCGGCTCCCATCCGGCTGTTCAGCGTATGACGGAAGTGCAGGGGATCAATGTAGTGCTCGGCGATGATGTTCTCTTGCAAATCCGGCAGGTAGTTATCCTCTAGGAACTGCATGATCACATCGCGGTAGGGTTTCGCTTTTTGCGTCCAGTCAATGCCTGAGCCCAGATGTGGCACTGGCGAGAGCAGGTAGAAGTTCTCACAGCCTTCTGGCGCAATCGACGGATCTGTGAGCGATGGCATGTGCAGATAGATCGAGAAATCTTCAGCGAGATGCTTGTGATCGAAAATATCCGCCAGCAGGTGCTTATAACGCTCGCTGAGGATGATGTTGTGGTGCGACAAGCCGACATCACGATATTGACGCTTAGTACCGAAGTAAATCACGAACAAGGACATGCCATATTTCATCAGGTTCATCTTGGTGCGTTGATAGAAGCTCTGATGACGCTTATCGATCATGTTCTCGTAGACGAACCCCACATCCGCATTAGCGACCACGTTATCTGCTTTGTGAGTCGTACCATCTTTCAGGCGAACGCCCGTTGTGCGCTTGCCATCAATCAGAATTTCATCGACTTCTGCATTGAGGTGGATCGTGCCGCCTAATTCTTCGAATAATTTGCCGAAGCCACGAACAATCGCGCCCGTGCCGCCCATCGCATAATGGATACCCCACTCGCGTTCGAGATAGTGAATCATCGCGTAAATTGAGGGCGAGTCGAAGGGATTACCACCGATCAAGAGCGGATGAAAAGAAAAACAGCGGCGCAAAAATTCATTCTCGATGAATTGCGAGGCATACTGATAGACGCTCTTATACGATTGCAGGCGGATCAAATCCGGCGCGACTTTGAGCATATCCGTGAATTTGAGGAAAGGCTTATCGGACAACTCAACAAAGCCTTTATCGAAGATGGCTTTCGTCGTGGACATGAATTGCTGGTAGCCTTCTTTATCCGCCGGATTCCATTTTTCAATCTGCGACAGGATGAAATCTTCGTCCCCGTTATAATCGAAGGGACGACCATGATGATCGAAAATACGGTAGAACGGATCACAATCAACCAGTTCAAAATAATCTTCGCGCTTCTTACCAGCGGCTTCCCAGATGTCATCAAACATGAAGGGTGCTGTGATGACGGTTGGGCCGCCATCGAATTTGAAACCGTTGATGTCGTAGACGTAAGCACGACCGCCGATCTTGTCACGCTTCTCGAAGATGGTTACATCATGTCCTCTAGCAGCGAGGCGGACGGCGGCTCCTAAGCCACCGAACCCACTACCAATGACAATAATTTTAGACATGGGATATTCTGTTCCTTTCATTGGATATTGTGGTTAGTACGATGCCCCTCAGTGCCTAACATAACATGAAGCCGTCGTAAGCACGCTATGAAAAAGAGGCAATCTCATAGATTTCATAAATTTAAAGGTCTAAAGCACCATCTGCTTCAGATTGATAGTGATCGATGATCGCCTGAGCGACGACGGTCGGAGCTTTGGCATCATCGGGTTTGCTGAAGGATACCTGTTCCCAGAAGTTGGTGTCAACAGCGCCGGGACGAACCAGCGTGAAATTCTTACGGCGGTTCTCTTTAGCCAGTAAATTCACCAGTTCTTCTAAGCCGGCCTTAGCGACTGCATAAGCGCCCATCTTGGGCAGGCGCACATGGTCGATATAAGCACCGATGAAAAACATATGCCCACCCTTCTTCAACAATGGCAAGCTGTGATGCGCGGCGAGGAACGCGCCGTTTAAGTTGGAGTTGATGGTCGCTTGCCAGCCATCATACGCCATGCGGTCGAGCTTTTCATATGTTAAATCGCCGACTGCATAGGCGACCAAATCAAATTCGCTGACCTCTTGCGCGGCGAACATCGTAACCTGCTGGAAACTATGTTCATCCTCAGCGTTAAATTCATAGGTGTGATCGACGGTGTCCGGAACATGCTCGGTATGCCGCGCAACTGCGACCACCTGCCAATCATGGCTTTTCAATGTTTGGACTAACGCGCTACCAATACCACCAGATGCGCCCCATATTAGTGCGTTGGGCATTCCATTAAGCCTTTACTGTTTGATTGTACCCTAATGTTCTGCTTCAGAGTAGTTTGGAGTGTTAAGCAATGCCTGAAGTGGATGTAAGAAACGAGTGAAAGACATGACACGCTAGCTTGTGACTCAGGCACAGACATAATGCTACAGGTTCGCTGTAGCAAACCCTTACGGCAAAGCTCGTCTGTCAACAAGAGTGGTGCATAGAAGCGACATGTCATGACAACTTGTTCGTAGACTCAACATAAGGTGTTGACCAATAACCCATGTTGTATTTAGTTATACTTAATGTCCGTCTGCTAAATTTTGAATATTCTAACATACGACGCAAAAATATTCGATCTGGACATGATATGATACCGCAATTCGGCGATGCCTTCATCGGCACAGAGCATCAAGCCTTCACATGGCATGGGGATAACGGCAAAGCCGCTATTCTCGTACACGGGTATCCCGGCACCCCGCACGAGATGCGCCCCCTCGCGCATCTGCTTCATCACGCAGGTTGGACGACGCACGCGCCGCTTTTACCGGGCTTCGGTGCAGACATCGAAACATTAGCAGAGCGCACACACGACGAATGGATCAATGCCATCGAAGACGCCGTGCGTACACATCGTCAAACGCATGACCAAGTTGTGCTCGTTGGCTTATCAATGGGCGGTGCGATCTGCATCAATCTTGCTGTACGCCATGCGGTTGACGGTCTCGTTTTGCTCGCGCCATTCGTGCGCTTCGAGCATATTCTGTGGCGATTGCTCCCCGTCTTACGCATTCCATTCCCGAAGATGAAGCCTTTTCGTCTGTTTAAGCCAGATTTTGAAGACCCCAAAACGCAAGAGAGTATCAAGACTTTCATGCCGGATGTTGATTTGAGCGATCCCGATGTGCAGACTGCTATCATAGACTTTGAAATTCCAGTGACGATGCTCAATCAAATTCGCCAATTGGGACAATCTGCTTATCGGCTCGCGCCACAGGTTACAGCACCGGCGTTAGTGATACAGGGCAAACAGGATGATCTTGTCGAGCCGCAGACCACGCGCCAACTGGTTGCGCGCTTCAACGGTCACACGCGCCATTATGAATTTGACGCTCCTCACGATTTAGTGGATACAGATTCGCAGGCATGGGCTAAAATAACCGACGCTCTCATGAATTATTTAGACATGCTGAACACAAGAGGAGTAGCAGTTCATGATTAATTACGTGCAACGGGTGATGAATCCAGCGTGGTATCACGGACGCGGCGCTAAACCGCCCTTCTTTGAGGGCTGGTACTACAAGCTCGTCAATCAAGATGAAAGCCAACGCTGGGCGATCATCCCCGGTGTTTTCGTCAATGAAGAATCGACCAAATCGTATGCCTTCATTCAAGTACTCAACGGCAACACAGGTGCGTCATATTATCATCGCTTTGGCACGTTCAAAGCAGAAGAAAACGCCTTTGATATTACCATCGGGCGCACCAATCACTTCACGCTGGAGCAATTTTCGCTGGATTTCGCCGATGAACACGGTGCGATCAGTGGCGAATTACGCTTCGAGGGTTTACAATCGTGGCCCATATCGATCTTATCGCCGGGCGTGATGGGCTGGTATGCGTGGTTGCCGACGATGCAGACCTATCACGGCGTGTTGAGCTTCGATCATCACATCGGCGGTCAATTGAACTTATACGGTGAAGCTGTCGATTTCACCGGTGGACGCGGCTATATCGAGAAAGATTGGGGGCAGAGCTTCCCTGAAGGCTACATCTGGATGCAGAGTAACCACTTCGAAACAGCGGGAACCAGCCTCACCGCGTCGATCGCCAGAGTTCCCAACACCAGCGATACACGTGGCTTCATCGTCGGCTTATGGCATGACGGAGAACTCTACAGTTTCACCACGTATAACAATACCGAGATTGAAAAGCTGACCATCGGCGAGCATACAGTCGAGTGGATTATGTATCGCAGCGATGCCGAGCTACACATCACAGCACAGCGCGCGAGTGGTGGCTTGCTCAAGGGGCCGGAGGTAGACGGCATGAACATGCGCGTTGCCGAGACCATGCAAGCCACGATTGACTATCAATTGTACGAGATCTTCGGGCCGCGCAAGACCTTGATCGCACAGGGGACAGGGCGCAACGCGGGGCTAGAAGTCGTAGGAGATATAGAGCTACTGTTAACATTATGACGACACTATCCCAAATCCAAGAACAATTCAACAATCGTATCGACCGCGAGGAGCGCGTCGGCTATGGCTTACTGCTCCTGTGGGTTTTGACGATGATCACTCTGCCGATTGCCAAGTGGACAATCGGTGAGCAGGCGATCCCCTTCGGGATCAATCTGGCGGCGGTGTTGCAAGCGAGCGCGGTATTCGCGCTCGTGCAACATCAGTGGGGATGGCGACGTACCATCATGGCATTCGTGACCGTTGCGATTATCACATGGTTAGCAGAATTCATCGGACACCGCACGAGCTTTCCGTTCGGCGCGTATGAATATACGACACGCCTGCAACCGCAGGTCGGGGGCGTGCCCCTGCTGATTCCGATCGCGTGGTTTATGCTGTTGCCGTCTTCGTGGGTGATGGCGCAGATGATCGTTGGTGAGCGCGATACGTGGGTCAAGCGGGGTGCATTTGCCGCCATGAGTGCCGTTGCGCTCACCGCGTGGGACTTATTCCTCGATCCGCAGATGGTGAATTGGGAGTTCTGGATTTGGGAGAATCCGTCGGGGTACTTCGGCATCCCCTTCAGCAATTATGCCGGTTGGTTACTGGTCTCAGCTATCGTGACCATCGCTGTTAACCCGCCACGCTTGAACGTGATGCCACTGGCACTTATCTATGGTGTGGTGTGGTTCTTGCAGACGATCGGGCAGGCGCTCTTCTGGGGGCAGGTCGGGGCGGCAATTGTCGGTTGTGTGGCGATGGGAGCAATCATGCTCATCGCGTATGGGCGTAACCGAGAGCAACCGGTATGACCATTGCCATCGTCTATGTTATCTTCACGTATTTGATAGCCTCGATTCCGTTCTCATTGGTGCTGGGTTATCTGCTCAAAGGTGAAGATATTCGCCAATATGGGGATGGCAACCCCGGTGCAACCAACCTGAAAGAACTGACCGGAAGCACCTTCTGGTACGTGATCGCCATTCATCTTGATGGCTTCAAGGGTTTGTTTCCAGTCGGGATTCCGTACTGGTTCTTCGGCTGGCAGGGACACGGCATCGTCGCCGTAGCGATTGCCGCCATCGCTGGTCACGCCTTCTCGGTTTATCTGGGCTTTAGCGGTGGCAAAGCTGTGGCGATTACCGGCGGCATCTGGACGGGCTTGCTGATCCTTGAAGGCACATTCATCTACGTTATCGCGCTCGTGTACTGGTATCGAAGCATCGAGCAAAGCGGTTGGGTACTGGCTTTTACCCTGCTCTCGCTTCTGTTGTATATCGTCGTCAAGTACACCGGCGATATGACGCTGGTCTATATCTGGATCGGCAACGCTGTGATTGTCTTGCTCAAGCATGGGTCAGATTTTACTGAGCCGCCCCGCTTCAGACCTTGGTTACCGTTTATGAGGAAAGATAAAGATATATGATCATCTGGTGGATTGCGCTATTTATCACGTACATTCTCTTGATATTCACCCTGACGATGATCATGAACGTGTTCATCTTTCCGCGCATGGGGACGCGTACCCCACAGTACACGCCGCACGTATCCATCATGATACCGGCACGCAATGAAGCAGACGTGATCGGGCGCACAATCGACAAATTGCGCCAACAGACTTATACACAGTTCGAGTTGCTCGTTATGGATGACAAATCCACCGACGGCACAGGTGATACTGCCCGCGAAGCCCGCGACAATGACGCGCGCATCCAGATTTTCAACGGTACGCCAGTGCCCGATGCTTGGATGGGCAAAAGTTGGGCGTGTCACAATCTCGTCCAGCATGCACGCGGTGATATTCTGTTATTCACAGATGCCGACGTGCGCTGGGAAGCGACGGCACTCGCAGACATTGTCGCGCAGATGGAACAGAGCAAGGTCGATATGCTCACCGTCTGGTCAACGCAGGAGACCGTCACCCCCGCAGAACGTCTCATCGTGCCCTTGATTGCGTTGGCTATTCTGGGATATTTGCCGGTCGTCATGGTGCATCATTCGCCGTTTGCCCTCTTCAGCGCGGCGAACGGACAGTGCATGGCATGGCGTAGAGAAGCCTATGAAAAGATCGGCGGTCATACATCGGTAGCTAACAACGTCCTCGATGATGTGACGATGGCAAAGCTCGCCAAGCAGGCCGGGTATCGCATTCGTATGGTAGATGGTGCCCGACAAATTAGCACGCGCATGTATGATAACTGGCGTGCTGTCCGCGATGGCTTCGCTAAGAATATCCTCGCCGGCTATGGCAACAGCGTCATCGCTTTATTCGGGGCGAGCGTGTTGCATTGGCTTCTGTTCTTGTTTCCCTTCGTCATGCTCGCGCTACCTGACTATCGGCTGTGGGGCGCGTTGCTCATCATACAAGGACTTGCCCTACGCGCACTATCAGCGGCATTCACCGATCAGCGTTTGAGCGATGTCCTGCTGATGCCCGTCTCCGTCCTGCTGATGACGCGCATCGCGGCACAATCTATCTACTGGCATTACACGGGTGGCCCGCGCTGGAAGGGGCGCAAACTCGGCAAGCAAGGTACACAAACAAAGGACTCATCATGGCAGACCCAGCAAGCATCGTCATCGGCGCAGGCATCGGCGGATTAGCGACTGCTATCCGGCTTCAAGTTGCCGGACACCGCGTTATCGTACTTGAGAAGAATCCGATTGTCGGCGGCAAAATGTATGAAGTTGAGGGCGACGGTTTTCGCTTTGATACCGGCCCATCGGTCATCACCATGCGCCACGTCTTCGAGGATTTGTTCGCCATTGCCGGACGCAAGCTAGAAGATTACCTGACGCTAGAAGCCGTTGACCCGATGACGCGCTATTTCTACACAGATGGCACGATTCTCGATGCCACCAGCGATTTAAGCCAGATGGCGCAACAAATCGAACAAATCAATCCACACGATGTCGAAGGGTATCTGGGGTATCTGGCATATGCGGCACGCATTCATCGCATCACCGGTGATGTGTTCATCTACGACAAGCCGCCAACACCTGCCAGCTTCACCCGCGTGCCAGTCACCGACTGGCTCAAGGCTGATCCATTCCGCAATATGAGTCAGGCGATTCGTTCCTTCGTCCAATCGCCCCACCTGCGCCAATTACTCGGACGCTTCGCGACTTACGTCGGCGGCAGTCCCTATCTAGCGCCAGCGACGTTGAACGTGATTGCCCATGTTGAGCTGACGGGCGGCGTATGGTATCCCCGCGGTGGCATCTACGCGATTGCCCGTGCGATGGAGACGCTCGCCTGTGAATTGGGCGTGGAGATTCGCACCGGGTGCGGCGTTAAGCAGATCGAAGTCGTGGATGGGCGCGCAGTCGGTGTGACGCTGGCAGATGATAGCACGCTACCAGCGCGGGTCGTCGTCTCCAACGTCGATGTCGCGACCACCTATCAACATCTGCTGACGGATGCCGCTATCGCGCAACAGCGCATCACCAAGATGAGCGATTATGATCCGTCGTGCAGTGGGTTCGTGTTGTTGCTGGGCA
>DAOTTV010000013.1:0-1824 GCA_034437755.1 Anaerolineae bacterium
GCTGTATGAGATTGTCATCGCTTTGTAATTCAGCCATTGACTTTTTCGCTGATTGGATGTATATTTTTCGTCACAATAGAATAAGGTGGAGTATTCCAATTGGCAGAGAACGTCGACTCAAACTCGATGCGTTGTGGGTTCGAGTCCCACCTCCACTACACACAAGACTAGACACAACATCTAGTCTTTTTTGTTTCCCCCTGAAGAATATCACAGAATCCTTCAACTATGAGAGACTGGTTTACATCGGGTCTACGAACAAGTTGTCATGAACAGTCGTGTCAGGGTGTGCTATAGTCGCTACGACCACTAAATAACGCGGTCGCCCTCATCCCTCTCCTCGCCACATCGTGGAAATCTTTAGGATGAGGGCTGACACACCGTCCAACCGCCATCACTTATCGGCGTAGCGACTCATGATGATTACCGCGTTATGACCGCCAAAGCCGAAGGCGTTGCTCATGACGTGGTTGATTGCCAGCGAGCGCCCTTCGTTCGGGATGTAATCGAGATCACAGAGCGGATCAGGTGTGTTGAGGTTGATCGTCGGCGGGGCGAAGTTATCCGCAATCGCCATGATGCCAAAGACCGCCTCTGCCGCCCCTGCCGCCCCCAGCATGTGTCCGGTCATTGACTTGGTGCTACTGACGGGAATGCTGTAGGCTGTCTCACCGAGGGCTTTTTTGATCGCTAGCGTCTCGCTCTTATCATTGAGGACGGTGCCCGTCCCGTGAGCGTTGATGTAGTCGATGTCCTCAGCGGCGAGACCCGCTTCGCGCATGGCATCCCGCATCGCGCGTGCCGCCGCCGCGCCATCTTCACGCGGGGCAGTGACGTGGAAGGCATCGTTGGTATGACCATAACCCGTGATTTCAGCGTAGATTGTCGCGCCACGCGCTAAGGCGTGATCGAGGTCTTCTAGCATCAGCACGCCCGCGCCCTCCCCCGGCACCATGCCCTCACGATCTGCACTAAACGGACGCGAGACCAGCGTCGGATCGCCATCGGGATACCCCAGCGATTTGATATTCGCCAGCCCCGACAACACGGTTTCGATCAAGCAGGCTTCTGTCCCACCGGCAAGCACGGCTTTCGCCCGCCCTAGCCGAATCAC
Source organism: Anaerolineae bacterium (assembly GCA_034437755.1). Lineage (GTDB taxonomy): Bacteria > Chloroflexota > Anaerolineae > Aggregatilineales > Phototrophicaceae > JAUZRW01. Next base: position 1,115 of record DAOTTV010000013.1, read on the forward strand.
ATCCGCGGCATCGCCGATCGCGTTGTTGCCTGTCGAGCAAGCGGCGATGATCGTGTAGTTCGGGCCGCGCAAGCCCAATTCAGCCGAGACATGCGTCGAGACTTGATCGCTGAGCAGGGGCGCGACCATATGCACGCGCACCCCCCGTTGACCGCGCTCGGCAAAGTTATTGACCGCTTCGACCGTCGTACCGATGCTACCGATGCCCGTGCCGATCATACAACCGATGTCGTACGTATTATCGTCAGTGATCGCTAAGCCGCTATCGTCAAGGGCTTCCTGCGCCGCGATCAAGGCAAACTGTTGGGCGCGGTCAGTGCGCTTGATGGCGCGACGGTCAAAATAAGCCTGCGGATCGTAGTCCGGCACTTCACCGGCAATTTTGGGGGCAATAGTGCTGGTATCGATCGATTTGATCCAGTCAATGCCACTGTTACCCGATCGGATATTGTGCCATGATTCAGTAACGGTCTTCCCCGTCGGGCAGATCAAGCCCATCCCCGTTACCACAATACGTTTACCGTTCATATTCTTCGTTGCCTTCCAAAAGCGCATGTTTAGTCAGATTATCGCCACACTGTAGCAAATCCAATCGGAATATGCAATTTGCTACTCCATTATCTGGCTCTTTAGGATGTCGCGTGGTTTTTGTTGCAGGGGCTTTGCCCTGCCCTCCCACAAGGAACTCGTTCCTTGACCTTGTTCAAAAA
>DAOTTV010000014.1:0-18614 GCA_034437755.1 Anaerolineae bacterium
TTTCCATAACTGCTCCGTCGCTTTCTTTGACTTCATCAGATGTCGCGCCGCTTTTGCCGCCGCAAGCTCAAGCATCGCGGCGGAGAAGCGATTTAAAGTGAGACTGTTGGCGAACCCAGCCCTCACCCTAAGTCCCGCTCCCGACCGCCATAATGGGGCTAAGAGAGGGACGGCACACGCGCTTATCTCCCCGTCTCCCAGCGCTAGCGATCGGGAGACGGGGCTGGGGGATGAGGACCGAAAGCGGTTCAATAGGGTCGCCAACAACATCCTAAAGTAGCTCTGACCCCACTGAGGTGCGCCTTAGTCCCTTCAGTGGACTTACTGGCTCTTTGGGATTTCGCGTGGTTTTTGTTGCAGGGGCTTTGCCCCCACACCCCCACAAGGAACTGTTGTTCCTTGACCTTGTTCATTTTGGCGTTCCCTTTTTTCAAAAAGGGGACAAAAAGAGCTTGACCACGCAAGATACGAAAGACCCGACTTACTTTGCTCCGATATCTTTATTGTACCGCGAAACAGCGCCGCGCCCTATGACGCAATCAACCGACGTTGCGCGGGGTGCTGACGTTCATCTGCGTGGGGATTTGCTCGCGCGTGGCGACGTGATACGAGCCGATGTGGTTGGCAATCGGGTTGCCTGTCTGATGCACGTAGGCGCGTTCGCCTTTGGTATGCACGTAAGGGTAATCTTGCCCTTTCATCAACACGCCCAGTTCTTCAAAGGGCAAATACGGCACGACATCGCAGACGTTGACCACGCGATAACTGGTGCCGACCGCTTGATTATAGGTCTCGCTGAAGACCGCATCGCCGGTGCGCGGTGCGCCGTAGGTGTATACACAGAGCTGATCGCCATAGGTGTTGTCCTGTATCGTCAGATCGAGCGCGGCTAGCATCGAGACCACGCCGCCCATGCTATGCCCCACCAGATAAATCGCTTCCATCGCCTGAAGATCATGTGCCAGCTCACGATAACGACCGCGCACGCCTTTATACACATCACGGAAGCCGGAATGCACGCGCCCATATCGCTCTTCGACCGGATGAAAAGCGGTCAGCGCGTAATTGACATTATTCAGCCATTCTTCGGTCGTCATCGTGCCGCGCATCGCGATGATCGCGTGGCTGTTATCGCGGGCGCGCAAGGCATAGCCCATCAAGCTGTGCGAGCGCGTGTACCGCACGGTATTCGTCAAAATCTCGGTGAAGCGGCGCGAGTAACTACCCATCTTCTCTAAGATGCTGTCATCGCTCGCCTCCTCGACTTCGACCGCTGTCGTCTTCGTGACTTCGATCTCCATATAATCGGGGATGACGTGTTGCCCCTGCCGGATCACGCCGATTTGCTCGTAATGCTTACGCACGTAGCGTTGGATGTCGTTGTGGACGATCTCGCCGCTGAGTTGGCTGGCGACGAAGAGTTGGTCGTAATATTGCTCCGGAATGGCGAATACATCCTCGATATTTTCATGATCCGGCTCATCCGCTTCCCACATCGCGTGGATTTCAGCCGTCAGCGCGAGATTAGCAAAGTGATAGGATAAAGCCGGTTGGTAGGGTTGGACTTGCGTCATAAGCCTCGTTAGTCTAACCATTTGTCGCGGAAAATTCGCCAGTCGCTCGTCGTCAGAGTCTCGTCGGAGAAGATCGCCACCCCTTGTACTGCCGGGCGGGTCTCCTCGTCGAGGACCATCACGCCTCGTCGCGCACCGTCGAGCGCGCTAGATAAGTTCTCGATCTGCGGATCGTGTGCGAGCGGTTGCCCGTTGACGATCGCGCTTTCGTAATTAGGGATGCTGACCATAATCGTCGTGCTGGTATCCAGCGCGGTGACTGCCGCCACAAACGCATCGACCTGATAGGTCACCCACTCGATATAATCGACCGGATCATCCCGATAGCTATTATACGCGGTGATGAGCAGTTGGTCAGCCTGCAATGCGACCCGTTGCTTATACGCCGTTGACCACTCCGTGCCGGGCGCGATGACGGGCGGTTGGTTCAGCTCGCTGGCAAGCGGGGTCAAATCCGCCGGCACGGCGACAATCAGCGTCATGTCGAGTCCGATTTGCCGCCGCACTTCTTGGATCAGCGCGGGGAAGTCGTCGTTTTCGGCGAAGATCGGCTTCACATCCAGCAGAACGCCATCGAAGTTATTAGTGTTGACCATGCGCTCGGCAAAGCTGGCGACTGTGTTTTGCACTTGCAGGTTATCGAGCCGATAGACGGGCGTGCTGGCGTTGACTTCGATCCAGGCGTAAATCTGCACGACGGGATTCACGGCACGCAGGCGATTGACAAAGGCGCGAATATCCGGCTCGACCGCTGTGAAGCGGTTGTTGCCGTCGGTATCGCCCGACCATGTGTTATCCTGCTTCAAGGAGCTAACGTACAGATACACATGCCCGATGTCATGCGCTTGCAACTGCCGCGCATAGGCGGCGATCTCGTCGTCGTCGCGCTCGCCATATGCCCAGCTAGCATCCAGCCAGATTGCATTGGGCGGCACGTCGATCGCGTTGGGGTTGATGCGCCCCAGCAAGTTAATCACGCCGAACAGCACAATCACCGCAATCGGTACGAGTATCAGCCAGCGCCCGCCGGGCACATCGACCTTGGGTAACTCGAACTGCCCTTCGGGGACGATTTGCTTGACGGTACGATTGGCACGCTGTGCCATTTTCTCGCGCTTTTGCCGCGCTTTACGTCGATCTCTCGCTTTAGACATGATCTTATTTCCTTCGTGCGTGCGTTCCTCACGGCTTCAGCCTGTGACGGATGAGTTACGTGACCATACCCTATTGTAACATGATTCGTCATGCCGGATAAGTCAGCGCCCTAGCCCAGCAGTTCGACGTTGATGCCGGCGGTTCCCAGTGCCTCACGAAGCGCGTCCGCTTGCCCGTCGCGGACGATGCACGCCATCGGCCCCAGCTTTGCCCCCAGATACCGCCGAAACGCGGGTTCATCGTAGAGGCGGCTCATGACTTCGGGCGATGTCGTGCGTAAGACTTTCAGGGTTTCGATGGTGACATCGCTCGCCGCGCCACCCTGCCATGTATCCAGCAATTGGGCAATGGTGGGCGGCAGGGCTTGCCCGTCCAGCTGGCGCTGGATGAAAGCCGCGATATGCTGGGTGGTGATGCCCTGCGCGTCGGCGGCCTTGATGCCCTCCGCATCTAGCTTATAAAAATAGGGCGGTACATCTCGCCCCCAAGTAGTGAAGCGCGCAAGCTGAAAGCGATCGACGCGGGCGACCTTGCGCGAGGCTTTCAGGATACCATCGTCTAACACGTCGATGCGTTCGCTGGCTTCGGGCGGGGCCGGCCAGCTCGTCTGGCTGACGTAAGCGCGTCCGTAGGCAGTCAGGCGGGCGGCGTTCTCGCTCACATCCACCAGACCGAGCCAGTGCATCGGCGCTTGCAGGTAAAAATCGAGCAATGCGCCGTCAATGGCATCCCAACTCTTGAAGCCTTTGAGATATTCACCATCGGCATTGCGGATGTACCAGCTATCATAATCGCCGTCCGGCCGCTGGAAATCGGGATCGGTGGCGCGCACCATCGCGATGAATTCATCAATCGACCACCACTCTTGGGCGGGGGCGAACTGCTGGACGAACTCGCGCATGGCTTCGCGCCCGATTAGCGGGTCATAGGGGAAGCCCGCGTCGGTATCGGGGAACAAGCCCGGCACATGCCACAGATCGCGGTAGAAGGTGCTGGTATGCCACGCATCCAGCAGGGCTTTGATCTGCTGGCTACGGGGGCGGTTGAGCCATGCCTGCAAGCCCGATTTTTTGGGATAGGCGCGTCCTTCCTGCGTGGTAATCAAGCCCGCGCTGATGCCGACCGCCAGCATGAAATTCAGCCGGATGTCGTTAGGATCGATCAAATAAGGACTCAAGCGTTCGACATCGCCGGGCAAAATCGTGTCTTCTTCCACGCCTGCCGTGTTGATCCGCAGATACGCCAGCAGGGTCGTCATATCATCGACAATCGACGTATCTGCCTGGCGCACGCCGCGCAGGTCGGCTTCATCCAGCACCATCACCGCCGCGTCGCCGGTGTCATCGGCAGGGGCCTCGGCGATGTTCTGGTACGCCGTCTTGTGGACGGGCAAGACCACCGCCAGATCATCCGGCACGTAGACCATCCGCACCGTGTCTTTTTTCTTCTTATTCTGGACGAAGTGCGTGGCGATCAACCCGCGATAGAAGAGGGCTTCGGCGATGCTCTCGGGGTTTTTGTGGGGCTTCTCGCGCTCGATGCGTCCCTTGCCCATCTGCCGAATATCGCCGTAGAGACGCGAGAACAGGCTAAAAGCCTGACTCCGATTATTGCTGAGCAGGGATTGCAACGCGCCCCGTTGCGCGTCATCCAGCGTATCCCACACGATTTCTGCGCGTTCGGGTTGGGTCATGGCGTGGTGTAGGGCTTTGATGATCTCCTCTTGCTTCAGATTGGTGATCGTCACGCCCCACACCTGTGCCAGCGTCGGGTAAATGCCATTATCGTGATCGCGTAGCGTTTGCAACAAATCGGGCATGGTGTATCCTCTGGCTGTCGGTCAAGCATCATGCCCTGATGATAGCACAAATGGCTTAGGTCTGCTCTGGATCGGGCTTGGCTTTCGGCAGTGCGTCGGTAGGCGGTTGCAGGGTCTCATCCACCAGCAGAGCCGCCAGCGCCGCGCTAATCCAGCACATGCCCGCCGCGATCCGCATCAACAAACGGAACATATCGACAAATGCCCAGCGAATCGCCGTCTCGACCGCTTCGGTCTGGGGGGTGGTCAGGTCATCGGGCACGGTCGTCTCGGCGAGATCGCCCGATGTGGCGATGATCGTCTGGCGTGCGTCGCTTGGCAAGCTCAGGGCATCGACATCCGCCGTCAGCGCATCGGTGAAGGTCACGAGGCCGATGCCGCCCATCAGCGCGACCGCAAAGACCCCCGCCGCGCGCGATGCCAGATTATTGACGCTGGACGCGACGCCTGAATTATGCTGGGGTACTGAGCCGAGCGCGGATGTCGTCAGCGGCGCGACGGTCACGCCCATGCCGACCCCCACCAGCAACAGCGCCGGCAAGAAGGTGTACAAGAACTGCGTCGTGCCATCGGTCACGCCCGGCAGAGCCAACCCCGCGAAGCCGAAGCCGACGATCGTCGGCCCGATAATCAAGGGCAAGCGCGGCCCGATGCGGTCGATCAAGCCGCCAGCCCACGGCGACATCACCATGATGAGGATCGTCACCGGCAACACGGCGAAACCGGCGATCGTCGCGCTGTAGCCCTGTATCTGGATCAAGTTCAGCGGCAAGAAGGTCAACGCGCCCGCTAACGCGCCATACAGAAACAGCGTCATCATGTTCACGCCGGTGAAGGTGCGCGACTTGAACAGATGTGGCGGCACGAGCGGGTGCTTGCTGTGCGTCTCGACGTAGACGAAGGCTAGCGTTGCGATCAAACCAGCGATGATCGCCGCCCATGAGAGCGTATCGGTGAAGTCGTTGGTGCGCCCGAACTCAGTCAAGCCGAAGTTGATGCCGATCAAGCCGATGGCGATCAAGATCGTGCCCGCAACGTCGAAGCCCTCCGGCGACTCGTCGTCGCGGCTCTCAGGGACGTGGGAGTAGAGCGCGTACAGCGAAATCAGCGCGAAGGGCGCGACGAGCGCGAAATTCGCCCGCCATAAGCCGACATCCGCCAGAAAGCCACCGACCGCCGGCGCGAGCAGGGACGCGGCAGTCGTGAACGATGACCATGTGCCGATCGCCTTGCCGCGCTTGCTATCAGGAAAATACGCCGAGATAATCGCCAGACTGCCGGGGATCATCAAGCCGCCGCCGATACCCTGCACCGCCCGCGCCCCGATCAAGAATTCGGTCGTCGGTGCTAAGCCGCAGGCGATGGATGCCAGCCCGAACACGGCAATCCCCAGCATATAGACCCGCTTGCGCCCATAGTGATCGCCCAGCGAGCCACCCATCAAAATCGTCGCGGATAAGATCAGCTGGAAGGCGTTCACCACCCATAATAACTGCACGCCCGATGCCGCGAGATCGGTCTGAATCGCTGGCAATGCGGGACTGAGCGCCGATTGCATGATGAATGCCATCCCCGACGCGCTGATAGTCGCGGTTAGCACCCAATAATCGGTCGCGTTAAAACTGACATCTTCGGTCTTGCGCTTGTCCGTTTGCGGCGCATCTTGGCTCATGCGCTTGCCCCCTCATAAGTTGTGTAGACGATGACGATTGTAGAAAACGTACTCCCGTCCATTATGCGCCAGAATGCTGATCTATGCTTGAGGGGGGTGTGAGAATGTGGGCGCGGGTATCCTCACAAAGCGAGCCAATAGCCGAGCGCTGTTTCGTCGTGGTCGCCGACGCTGTACGTCCCCTGCGCGCGCGGGCGGCATCCCTGCGCTTCGTAGAAGTGGCGGGCATGGGCGCGGGCTAACACCCAGACCCACGCCGCCGGACGACCTTGATCGCGTAGGATGCCTAGCGCCCTCTGCCATAACTGCGTGCCGACCCCCATGCCCTGATAATCGGGATGCACGTAAAAAGTCGTGATCTCGCCGGCAGTATCGTTGAGAAGTGTGCCAATGCCGATGAAACCGACGACCGTCTGCTCGATCTCAGCGACCAGCGTCGCCAGTCGTTCATCCCGATGGACGACCCATGACCCGCGCTGACGCAAGGCGTTGTTGAACAACCCGCGAATTTCATCCTGTGTGAAGATGTGAGCATAGGCGTGTTCCCATGCCCGTTTGTTGATGGTCATGATTGCGCCGCGATCCATTGCAATCGCCGAGCGCACCGTCACGGAATCAATCGCTACCATATCTTCATACCTTCATACATAACTCTTGTCTTGATTGCTTCTGAGTTCAAGTTCTATTGTATCGTGAGGCGTGCTCATAGACCTGAGCAAGCGATGAGTCTAGCTTGATACCACAGGCACAAGTCTCAGGCTAGAGATACCAATGGCGCAACTGCTTTGCGCGGGTATCTGCACATCGGTGTTTACCCCCTGCCTATTGCGTCCGTTCTCATTTGCGCCTATATTAAAGGTGGAGGGTCTTTCGTATCTGGCGTGGTCAAGCGCTTTTTGTCCCCTTTTTTCAAAAAGGGAACGCTAAAAACTTTTGCTTTTTTGAACGTATAGCGTTCAAAATGAACAAGGTCAAGGAACAACAGTTCCTTGTGGGGGTGTGGGGGCAAAGCCCCTGCAACAAAAACCACGCGACATCACAAAGAGCCAAGGTGAATAACATGAGTTAATCACGCGAGGTTTATGACACATATCATGGCAGGCATAGGCACACACAATTTACGAGTGGCGATTCTGGAGACGGATTATTACGCCATGCAATCGCTCAACGGCTATCTCGCATGGGATCGCCGCACGCGCGTCACCTTCATGACGATTTCGCTGGATGACTACTGGGAATACATGCACGAGACCCACCCCGCCGAATTGCCGGACGTGGTGCTGATGGATACTGATCATCTCGGCGATGCCGACCACCTGCGTACCGTGATTGAAAACACGCACAGCTTCACCCCGACGGCGATGGTCATCTGCCTCGCGCAGACCGTCTCGCCCAAATTGGTTGAAATCGTGGCGGAGGCGGGCGCACGCGCCTTCTTGCTGAAGCAGGAAGTGAAGATGCAGATCGCATGGGCGATTATTTACGCGCTCGATCACGATTTCTTGATGACCGAGACCGTCGCTCGCTTGCTGAAAGGCTCGCAGAACAAGCGCATCTCTCACGCGGTTGTCCTGCCCGAACAGCGCGAATATCCAGAGATGACCGACCGCATCCGACAGGCGATTCGCCTGTGTGTGATCGAAGGGATGCCCGCGCATCTCGCCGCCGATGAGATGGGCATCAGCCTGCATACCATTCGTGGCTATATCAAAGAAGGCTATCGGATTCTCGAATCCTACGATCAACACGAATACCCGACCGACATGACCCCGCAAGAGCGTGCATTCATGCGCTTCACGGCTCTCGCGACCGATCGCAAGCAATCCTAAAGCAAGCAGACGACCAATGACGACGCTCTTTCTCTCGCCACATTATGATGATGCAATCTATAGCTGTGGCGGCACGATTCACACGTTAACGCAAGGTGGCGCGACGGCACACGTCATGACGGTGATGGCGGGCACGCCGACACCGCCTCTGCCCGATACGCCGATTGTGCGCGATAATCACGATCGCTGGCAAATCGGCGCGCAACCCGTCAACGTCCGCCGTGCCGAAGACCGAACCGCAACCGCGCTCGTCGGCGCACAGGCTCACTATCTCACGATTCCCGATTGCATCTATCGCACCTACGATGACCAAGCGCTGTATCCGACCGATGAGTCGCTGTGGCGTGCGCCACATGCCGCCGATCATACGCTGAACCGCCTGCGCGGAATCCAGATTCCGGATGATGTGGCGACGATTTATGCGCCGTTGGCAGTCGGCAATCATGTCGATCATCAGATCGTGCGCGATTGGGGGCGGGCTTTACAGAGCGTCGGCTATACGGTTTACTTCTACGAAGATTACCCCTATCTGCGCCAGACAGCCGCCGTTGAGCGTGCTAAATCGCTGTTGGTGAGCGCGGGCGCACGTCTACAAGCCCAGCATACCGCCTTCGATGACGCGACGATGCAGGCTAAAATCAAGGCGATGCGTGCCTATCACTCACAGATCACCAGCTTCTGGGAGTCAGAAGCGGCGGTCGCGGCTGAGGTGTGCGCGACTTTCGCCAGCGATGATCAGACACCTGCGCCCTATCAAGAACGGGCGTGGCGCATCGTCGATTAATCCGCGCCGGACAGCTGACGGGCAATCGCGTGGTGACCTTGCGCCTGAGCCCAGGCATAGGCTGTATAACCGTCGGCATCGCGCAGATCAGTACGCGCCCCCTGTGCGAGCAAGTGCGCGACAATCGCATGATGTCCGGCGCGTGCCGCTTCGATCAAAGCGGTACTGCCCGTCAGCGGGCTACGCGCATTGACGTTCAGTTCAGGCGCGAGATACGTCACAATCGCCTCACTGCCGACCATCGCCGCCGTGACCAATGCCATCTCTTCGATGCGTTCGTCTGTGCCATAGCGCACGCCGTTCTGATCGGTGAACGCGGGGAAGGGGTCGCGCATGAGCGATGCAAAGAGATCGACCTGTTGCAGGGCGGCGGCGACAATCACGTTATCAATCAGTGCGCCCCGCTGGGCGAGCGCGTGCGCTTCGTCGAGGGCGCGGGTGGCGATGGCTGTCGCCAGCGGACGACCATCACGCGCGATGCCATCTGGATCACCATAGTCACAATAGAGCCGGATAAGATCGGGACGTTTGCCGATGGGGGCGAGGCGGGTGCTGGTAATCAAGCCGATGAGGGGCGTAGAACCGCCGCCACCCCCGTTGAGAACGGCAGTGGCGTTCGGGTCTGCGCCGGCAGTCAACAACAACGCGGCAATCGCCATGATGTGATCGGGCGCTTGCGGGTTGTGTGTCGCGATGCCGTCAGTGGCGACATAATGCAGCAAAGTCGCCTGATGCGCGCACGCTGAGCGTTGCGTTACTAAATTGGGGTGCGTATCGAGTAACGTGCCGAGCGCATCCACATCACTATTTATAATAGCATCAATAGCCTGTTCAAACAGGGGAAATTCACACATTTTACTAAATTCCGCCCGACCAATCATCATTGCTCAACAGCATACGAGAAAATGTGTTCGATGTCAATCGCGGGCAAAAGCGACGGGGGCGCTTGTGTTATGGCATTTTAGGCGCTTCACATTTATGATTGCAATAAAGATGACAGATTGAGATGAGAAGGTGAAACAACCCATGCGCGACGTGGTAGTGATCGGTGCTGGCTTGAGTGGGCTGACGGCAGCATATGAACTCGAACGACAAGGAGTCGATTATACGCTGATCGAAGTCAAGCGGCATCTGGGCGGGAGCATTCGCACGGTGCAACGCGCGGGCTTCGCGATGGATGCGGGGGCGTTTGCGCTGGCGGATACGTTCGATCGGGCGTGGTTGGGGCAACTGGGCTTAGCTGATGCGCTGGTGGCGCTGGACGATGACAGCGTGGGCTTTGTCGATGGCACGCAGATGCTGATTGATGCGCTCAGCCAGACTTTGACCGCGCCGCGCCTGATGCGGATGGCGGTCAGTAGCATTGGCGAGTTAGAGAATGGGCGCTATAGCATCTGCCTTGAGAACGGCATCCTGCTCGATGCGCGCGCGGTGATTGTCGCGGTGCCGGCACGGTATGCCCAGCGCTTGTTCTACGGCTACATCACAGAATTGACGGAACACCTGCTCGATTATCATTACGACACGGTGCATCGCATCTCGCTGGGTTTCGTCGCGTCGGCTGTGCCGGATGCCCTGCGGAATCCGCCCGACATGGGCTACGTTTTCAATCGGCGGACGACACACCCTGCGCGCGTGCCCGATGGTCATGTGCTATGGCAGTTCGGCTTGCGGCTCGCGCCGGAGCGCGTCGCAGAAGCGCAGACATTGATCGATCTCGTGTGCCAGCGGTACGGCCTGCCCGCGCCCGTCAGCCAGTTGGTCAGCTATTGGGGGACGGCGGACGCGATCTCGTGCTATGATGACGCGCACAGTCGCTGGGTGGCTGATTTACGCGCCCAATTGCCGGCCGGCATCGCGCTCATCGGCAGTGATTATAGCCACCACGCCCCGATTCGTCGCGGTAGGACGCGCCTCGACGAGCGCATCACACAGGGGCAGACCGCCGCCCAAGCGATGATCGATTATCTGGAGGATATATCATGATGCAAGCGATTCGCTCGACCCGATCTCGGCTCACGTTTTACAAACTGATGCGCTTAGTCATCAGTAGCATGTGTCTCGTGGGGGTGGGCGCTGTGCTGGCGCAGACCGCCACGCCGACCGCCCCGCCGGACGCTGTAGCGACTGTACCGAGTGAAGCCCAGCCCGACGCTACCGAAGCCGTGCGCGAACTCGACCCACTCTTGAATTTGCCGATTGCACCGCCGCTAGCGATTGACCTGCCGGACGGCTGGCAATTCGGCTATGATACGATCATCTACGAAGATGTCGATGGGCGCGTGGAAAACGCACAGGTCGCGCTCTATACCGGCCCGATCGACGGGCAGGACGCGACCGGCAACCCGATCACGGCACGGGGCTGGATTGTGCTGGTGTGGGGTTACGATAGCGTTACCAATCCTTTCTCGGTACAAACGGACATGGGCAGTCCGTGGCTCGATGGTCAGCGGATTTTGCGCCTTCTGCTCTTCAGCAACGAGTGTGTGCTGGGTTTAGCGCCACAACGCCCGTATACCATCAACGAGATCGAGGCGACCGGCACGCAATTCAGCGCGGTGCAATGCCCACAAGGCGAACCGGACACGCGCGGATGGTTCGCGGCAACCCAGATTGACGGCGTGAACTTCGCGTTCTATATGTATGCCGACCCCCTGCAACCGCCGGATAGCGGCTTCGAGTTCGCGTTACAGGCGATCTTAGACACGGTTGAATTCAACGTTGATGAGCGCGTGATGTCGCCGGAACAGATCGACGCGACGCGAGAGGCGATTCTCTCGCAAACGCCGCCTCCCGCGCCTTCAGCAACAGCGACCCCGGGATAGAACGAAACGGGCACGATCATCACTGACCGCGCCCGCGTGTGGATGTCGTCAGCATCCACGAGGCATAAAGCTATGGGGAATAGTGCGAAGGTACAACTTATGGTGATTGTGGATCACCTGTGGTAGCAATATCGCTCGTACTTGCGGGATCAAGCGTGGCGCGTATCTGCGCGAACACTTGCTTGATGGTTGTTTTGTCTTCGGCTGTCAGCAGGCGGGCGCTGATGTCGATCGCGAGATCATCGGGAATCACCGTGACGGCAAAGGGGCGCGTGTCGTCCTGGCCGGCCCGATTGAGCGCGAAGCGTTCCCACTGTGCCAGTTCATCAGCGATGCTCTTGCTGGCCTCATCTGTCGTAGCTGATGCGGATGCCTCAGCATCGGCGGGGGGCGTGTGGTCATACGCGACCGGATACGTGCCCCACGTCACCGGCGGCAGGTGATAATACCGCTGGCGAATCTCGTTGATGCTCAGCACGTTTTGCGCGGTCTGGATTTCGCGCAGGCGCAGGTCGCTATCGGTCGGGCGAATATCGTCAAAGTGCGCGCCCCATGCTCCCGCGTAGAAGGGCAGTAACTCCTGCGTGATCTTCTGCGCGAGGCGTACCAGCTTGGGATAGAGCGTGCGCTCGATGAACTGACGCTCGGCAACTTTGGCGTTGGCTTCGGTCGCGTTCTCGCTGATTAAACCGATCGGAATCCCGAAGATGCTCAGGATTTCGTCACGGTGGGCGATGCGCCCTTGCAAAAAATCGAGATCGGTGTGACTCAAGCCGATATTCTGCCACTCGACCGCGCCCCCGCGCAAGAAGGCGGTGCGCCGTTGTGCGCCCCCGTAGCTATTGCGCCATTCGCGCTTGATGCGCTCGAAGTCCTGATCGCTGACGAATTCCTGAATGTTGACGATGCCTGCCGGCACGCCCTGATCTTGCCCGAAGGTGTTGCGATTCCAGCGTGCCATAGCGCGGTCGCTCTCGACGGCGAGTTGTGCCGCTGCCAATGCCGATAAGCCGTAATAGTCGTTGGTCGGGTGCCAGCGTTTGAAGTGGACGATCTCGACTGGCTCGAAGGGCAATTGCTTACCATCGACTTCGTAGACGTAGCCGCGAATGTAGTGGCGCTCGTCGGGGACGATTGTCACGCGGTCAGGGCGCAAAACCCAGATTTGTGCGGGTCGTCCGCGCGCATCACCAGCGATGAACCAGTAGGCGTTGCCCGTCAGTTCCAGATAACCGAGCGTCTGCTCCAGTAGTTCAAAGCGACTGGTGAAGGGATTCGGCTGATCGAGCAGTTGCACCAGTGGATGTTGGACGACATCGCGTGCTTGCTCGCCCGTCGTCCGCGTGATGTGCAGGGGGACGAGTGCGCCCGCCTCAGCAATGCGGTTGACGGCGACGTACACCCACGATGCGTGCTGATAGGTGCTGAGTTGCGTCAGTTGCGGGTCATCGTTGACGACCTGCGTCTGTACTGCGATGCGCGGTGCTTGCGCCTGTAATGCCTGGCGCGGTGTGCCGAATAAGTTTGCAAGCCATTGCCACATATGCCAATCGTCCTCTCTAGGCGTGTCGCCTCTGTAGGCTGTTGTCAATCACGCCCAGCATAGCACCGCCCCCGCGCGGATTGTTGCGCGTTTGTTCGCACCTAAGTATAAGATAAGATTAATTTCTGGTAGAAATATTATGATTTCTTAATTGTGTTGACGGGGTGTTTCACTATATACTGTTAACGATTTAGACCTAGAGAAATTTCGCACAAATTGGCGATTGCTATTTGCGCGTGTGAAGCCGTTCAATCAACCAATCGGAACACTGAGATAAAGGATAGACCATGGTAAACGCTGTAGTCGAGATGAAGACATCCATCGAATTGCACACGCCCGACAAAGTCTGGTTTGAGTTGCATCGGGAGAAGGATGCTTGCGATGCGATTGTACAGATGGATGATGGCACGGTGTATACTGCCATGTTCGTGACGTTCGAGTATTTGCGTCGGCAGATGGAGTTACACTATCAAGTCACCAGTGATTTAGACGATACGCCACCGGTGCGCTATGCGGTGATGGACACGCCTCATATTCTGGTCGATGATCTGACTCATGACATCATCGAGGATACGATCGATAATTTGATCGCGCTCGACGTGTTCGAGAGTCACTTCACCCGTGTGACCGATGACGAAGAAGCCGACCAACACGACGCGGGCGCACCAAGCGAAGGCACCCGCGCCACGCAAGAAGTCGCGGCAGTCGTCATCTCGGATGTGCTGGTTGTCGAGGACTGAGCGCGCCACCACACGCGAGCCATGATTTTGGTTCTTAGCTTTCGCATTCGGGTGAGGGCTGAGTAGATTACGAACAAGGTCGATGAACGAACCCACACGGGGCATGCACGATGCCTCGTGTTTTTTATTGCGAGGCGATTCGTTATAATCGCGGGCAGTCTATGATTACAACGATAGAGGAGAAACCGGTATGCGATTAGCTGTATTCGCCGATATTCACGGCAATCACCACGCGCTGAGCGCGATGCTCGATGATTTGAACAGCGTCGGCGATCTCGATCAAATCTGGTGTCTGGGCGATTGTGCCGCGTTTGGCACGCAACCCGCCGCCAGTGTCGCCGCCCTGCGCGCCCTGCGCGATGAACACGGCAAAGAGACGGTCAAGGTCATCGGCGGCAACACTGATACTTATCTGGTGACGGGCAAGCGTCCGGTCGTACCCGCCGCCAAAGATGCCGAGGGACTCGCCAAGCGACAGACGACCTTCGCCATGCGCGATGACGTGCTGAACTGGACGCTGAGCCAGCTGACATGGGACGATTACGACTTTCTGGCGGGCATCATCGGGCGCGAGACACGCACCCGCGCCGAGGGCTACGGGGCGATTATCGGCTATCACGCTATCCCCGGCGACGATGAACCGATGTCCCTGCACCCCGATACCGCCGACGAAGAAGCGGCTGATGCCCTGCTCGACCGTGCGGGTCGGCTGGCAATCGGCGGGCATACGCACACCGTTATGGATCGCACTGTCGGGACGTGGCGTGTGCTGAATCCCGGCAGTGTCGGCTTGTCGTTCACGCAGTATGGCAAAGCCGAGTGGGCGCTGATTACGATCGACGACGACCGCGCCGATGTCGATTTTCGCACGGTCGATTACGATGTCGATGCCCTGCTGAGCGAAGCCGAATCATCGGATTATCCGCATCCGGCATTCTTACAAAATCTCGTCAACCGCGCCCAGAAAGCCTGAGTCATGTCGCAACAGGAACAGTTCCTCGCCGATATGACACATGCGGATCATCATCTGGCGGTGCTGGTGGCACAAGTCGGTGCCACCCCTAACGAGCTACAGCTGATGGTCGAAGTGGCGCGCCTAGACGAAGCGGCGGGCGGCTTGCGGCGGGTTCGCAATTACATCATTCGCGTGTTGGGCGTGCTGGAACATCGCATCGTCAACTTCGGCACGACGGTTAATCAGGTCGCGTTAGTGGACGATCATCCCCTGCTCTACGAATACGTGGAGCGCCCGACGGCGGTCTTTTTCAAGGGCGCGGTCGCTAATCCTGATGGCATCACGCTCGATATCGCACAGGCACACGCCACGACCTTCGCCCACTGGCGACGCTTCCCAGAATATCTGAACGTGCAACAACCCCTGCAAACGCTGTTCGCGTCCGGCGGCGGCTTGATCGGGCAAATGCCGGAGAGCCTCGCTGTACAGATCATCAAAGTGCTAGAGCATCACGGGCTGGAACATAAGACCGCGCACGGCACGCCCTATATCCAAGCGCATGATAATCCGGCACTCGTCCAGCAGACACCACAGGTCTTGACGCTGGGTGCGTCGTATTTCGTCGGCTACGCCTTCGCCTTTGACGAGATGAAGGGTCGCCAAAAGCCGCCGATGCCCGCGCCGAATGACGAAAATTGACCCTGCACTCAGCGTCATTTCATCGTAGAATCGTAACTACTCAGGTAGAGTCTTCTTGTGGGGTTTCACCCCACGCCCCAGCAGGGGATGTCTCCCCTGCACCCCAGTTTTGCCGAACACGAAGCGTTCGGCGGGTACAGGTTCAAAGGACGATCGTTCCTTGTGGAGGTTCGGGGGCAACGCCCCTGAGTAGTTACGTAGAATCAAGGTATACGACATCTGATTGTCGATCGTACTGATGCCAGACTAGTAAAGGAGCGTCATTTATGTTTGGGGATAACAGCGCCGAGAAGAAAGTGAAGAAAGCGCGCAAAAAAGCCAGTAAAGCGCGTCCCGATAAGCACTCGCCCGAAGATTTCATCCATAATCTACAACGCGCCGCCAAAGACCTGCGCTGGGAGATGCAACACCTGCGCGATAGCAAAGACCGCAAGCGCGCCGCCCGCATCGCGCATGATCTGGAACAGATGGCGGATGACATCCAGCACAAAGCTAGCCAACAACTGAGCGATGTAACCGGCGCGGCGACCAGCAACGTGTGGTCAACCGTGCTGATTACTTTTTTCCTCGGCGTGTTCGTCGGCATCATCCTGAAAAATAGCAAGGACTAAGCCTCATCCGCCTCAGATGGGTTGAAGATCGCTTTCGCGGCGGTGAGCAATTGCTCGCGGCGTGCGGGGGCGATCGCGCGCGTTTTCAGGTATTGTGCCAGCAACTGCTCGTGATCCATCTCCTCTGGATTATGATCGAGCCGCGCCCGATCCGATCGGTGGACACGCCGTTGGATGGCGGCGATGTGGAAGACATCAGCCTGTTTGAGCGCGTCGCGTAGCGGTTCATCCTGTAAGAGCGCGTTCGTCTCCGGCGTGAGGTCAATTATCAAGCGCACAATCGCCCCCTGTAAGTGATGCCCCGCGATCAAATCCAGCACGGTGCGCGTCGGGTTGGTATCCTCCCTACAATCTGCCCGCAGGGTGACCATCGCGCGCGCGGCAACCGGCACGAACCCCCATGTCGTAGCTTCGCGTGCCAGTTCGACCCAGCAGAAGCCTTTGTCCTCAGCTTGCTCGCCGAAGTCAATGCGTTCCAGACTACCGCTATAGACCACCGGCGGCACGTCATCGCGCCCACTCGTCAAATTCTGATGTTTGTGAATATGCCCCAGCGCGACGTAATCCCAGCGATCATCCGCGATCAAACTCAGCGGAATCTTGACATCGCGTCCGAGCATCACCTGTCGCTCACTGCCGACGACCGCCCCATTCACCGTGAAGTGTCCGGTCAGCAGGCGCGGGATGGCTGTGTTGCCTGCCAGCGCATCGGCGCGCCGTGCCAGATCATCGAGAATATCGGAGAGCGTTTCTTCTAGCAAGGCATCGGCTTCTTTGATGCTGTTGGTTGGGCGCTCGGCATGGTGCATGAGGCGTGCGCGTACCGGATAGGGCGCAGCACCGACGATCACCTTACCGCGTGCGGTCTCGATCAGGTTAACGTCATAATCCTGCGCCACCCAAACATTATCGACTGCCAGCGTGTCATAAATCTCGACACTGCTCGCCCTCAGCGCGTTCGGTGGCAGGTCATGATTGCCCACCAGCAAGACGACGGGCGCTAGCTGGGCGAGATCGCGCACGCGCCACGCAAATTCGCGCTGATATGTGGGGTTAGGCGAGCGCGTCTTGAAGGCATCGCCAGCAAAGATCACGAGATCGACGGCTTGCTCGCGCGCATAGTCCACCATATCATCCAAGCGTCGCACGAAATCAACCACGCGACTGCTCAAGCCGGTCTTAGGATCAGTCTTTCCGTAATTTTCCATGCCGATATGCACATCAGCGAAGTGCAACACGCGAATTGGCTCAGTCATAACGCTCCTTCTGCTTGCTGAAAACGACTAGTAAGTTGATACATTTACCCGTACACCTTACGCCCCATCAGCCCTCACAAGAGAGAACTTGCGGATAAGATGCGCGTAAAACGACCCATCCTAGCGGTGAAATTTTACGCAAAACGGACGATTTTTGTCATCGTTTATCCGAATCCCTTGCCTTATATTTCCCATCTATTTAGGATCATGATATACTAAATTAACAACTTGAAAAAGTTAGAGTAGCACAAGCTAGACCGTCTGACCACAATCAGCCGTGTCTCGCTAATCGATATCGCTTGTGTTATTATACGTTATATTTATAAATCGAAATTATCTGGTCATTGACTTGATACAAGCGATTAGCGATCTGAATCGAGACTATTATTGTAGATAGGGGAATTCATGCGGAGAAAAATCATTTCAGCCATTGATTATCGCTGGGTAATCGTTGTGGCACTCGTGTTCATGTCATCCATGACAGCCTTCGCGGCGGATGATGCTATTCCGGTTGATGCGCCAGCTGTCGGTGAGACGGTCAATGTATCGCTGGAACTCGTAGAACTCGATAGCACGCCGGGTCTTACGCTGGGCGAGCAATTTGATGTACGCGTCAAGTTCTCAGATATTCAAACCGGAACGCCGGGAATGGTTTTCAGTGGTTTTGCTGATCTTACCTTCCCTGCGAATCTACAGGTGGATAGCATCACCTACGATCCTGATTACACCTTCTTACAACGCGGTACAATCAACAACGGTGCTGGCTCAGTCGAAGAGTTGGGCGCTGTTGCTAATTTCTACGCGCCTAGTACCGCCGATCAAACGGTGGCAACTCTGCGCTTCACAGCGTTGAGTGATGGCAATGGCTTGATCGAAACCAACCCGGCAGAAGACCCCATCTCGGAGTCAACGGTTTTCGGGCTGGATACTGACCAGCGCATCGGGTCGAATATTCTCTACGGTACGCTCAATGTTACTGTAGGAAGCAGTGGCCCCTGTGCGCCTTACACCTTCCCTTATGTCGCAACCACAGTGAGCGATCTCCGCGAAGCCATCGACTGCGCGAATGCGAACAGCACAGCGGACATCATCCGTCTGGGGAATACGATCAGCGTGGGCGACATCGACAACGGCGAGAACGGTCTGCCGGTG
>DAOTTV010000015.1:0-16139 GCA_034437755.1 Anaerolineae bacterium
ATTTACTTGATTGATCCGTCGGCGCGCTCGTCGCAACGGGTGGCAAGCGGTGATGCGGACGGTCGTTACTTCACATTCACCGAGTCGAACTCGGTCTATTCATCGCCGGATGGCAGTAATATCTTCTTCACCGTACCGGATGGCTTGACTAACCGCACGGTTCGCATCCTCGCCGCGCCCGTTGATAGCCTCGACGCGCCGGAAACTGTGGTCGATCGCTTTGCGCTGATGCCGAGCTTATCGGCATTGCCGTATGTGCCGGGTAACGCCTCAGCACAGGTCTCGCCGGATGGTCGTTATCTCGCAGTGGTACAGAATACGCCCAACAACGATGCGACGCTCAACGTGATTGATCTCTCTGCGCCGGACTTACCACCGATTCAGATCAGTGCGGGCGACCGTCGGGATACCTTCAACGAGGTGGTGTTCTCCGATGATAGTTCGCTCCTGTTCTACGTGGCGGGGGCTGATGCGGGGGGGAACAACTCGCTCTTCGTCCTCAACCTCTCGACCGGTAGCGAATCGCGGGTGACGCGTGGTCGCTTCGCACAGGGCGTGCTATCGCCCGCAGCGAACCTGATGGCGGTCATGAAGTGGGAAGTCTTCAATGAAGAAGAACCGCCGTACTTGACGCTTCTCATCCTCGATACCTTCAGCACGGCCGAGGCTGTCATCTATGACGAACTGGAAACCGACGATCGCGGCAATCAGATTAACCCGAGCTTTGCCTATCCGCTCTCGTGGCGCGCTGGCTCTGGTTCATAAATGAAACAGATCGGACACCCCGCACGCCTGCGATTGTGCGTGTGGGTGTCCGCCGGCGCTGGTATGATCAACGCGGCGCGATGAATTGTGTCGCGTCCCACGCTTCGTTATCTGCTTGTGTAATGGCTGAATCTGCGCCATCGCTGACGCGGATTGACCATGTGCTGAACTGGCAATCGTTGCTGTTCATATGGGCAATGGTGTTGAGTACGATGATATAGGCCCGATCATAAAGCGTTGTATCGACTGTGCCCGCCTGCCCCAGATCGTAGACCGTGCCGACATTCGCGCTCTCGTCGATGCCGACGACGAACAGCGCAATATCCGGCGAGCGCACAAGCTCGAAGTTATACACGCCCTCACGACTGATCTCGACGTAATCGACACCGAGTTCCTGCACGCCGTTGGAATTTGGACGCACTGTACCTGTGCCGACAA
The DNA here is from genome assembly GCA_034437755.1 of Anaerolineae bacterium. Classification (GTDB taxonomy): domain Bacteria; phylum Chloroflexota; class Anaerolineae; order Aggregatilineales; family Phototrophicaceae; genus JAUZRW01. The sequence continues at coordinate 1,204 of DAOTTV010000015.1, forward strand.
CTTCGGCTTCGATCGTGACTGTATGGTTGAAGCGTTTTGCTAGCGCATAATCGAGAAGCAAGTTACGAATCGCCATGCGTTCGATCACTTCCTGTGGGGATGTGCCGAGTTCGTCCAACGCTTCATAAAAGCCCGTCAAGCCCTCGCCGGTGGACATATACTCCCAGATGAATTGATAGCTCTCCACGCCTAGATCACGGGTGAAAGAATCGACCATCACCCACTCGCCATAAATCCGCAAACTGCGCCGATCATTCACGCCGACACACACATCTGTCGCGCGGAAGACATCGCTGGTATGATCGAAAACGTCGGTCACAGTCGGGTAAACCAGCGTCTCAATCCATGATGCCCCCGCTTCATAAAAGCCGAAGTACGCGTCATTGACATCATAGCCAAACTGGATGTTATGGTGAATCTCATGGGCGGCGGTGGTTTTCATCAGGTCGATCGCGTATGCTTCAGGGATGCCGTCCATATCGTTTTCAATCGCGAGATAGCTATAAGCCGCGAAGACTTCGGTCTCTTCGGTATTGGGGTTGTTGCCGACGACGTTTTCTGGGCTAGCATAGCCGATCGCGCTGAATTCGCTGATGTCCACCACGTATACGTCAAGGCGTTCGTCGCCACCTTCGCCACAATCAGCCGGTGGTTGTCGCCAGCCGAGGCGGTTGAACTGAATATCCAGCGAGCGTTCGATGGCGGATGCCATCTCTTCGACATAGGCGACAGTCGTCGCATCGCGTCCAGTGAGGGTGTAATGGATGAGGAAGGTCTCGCCTTCGTACAGGCGCGTCGGGCCGCTGAGCGTGGGACGGTCGCCGCGCTCCGCTAGTGAGCAATCGAACGTGCCGAAATCGGGCGCACTCGCCACTACATTGTCGATCACCTGTGGGGTGTTGACCCCGACGACCAGCTGATATTCACCGATGCTGTTGATCGTAATCAAGCCGATCTTGTAATCGCCGGCTTCGCTCACGGTATAGCTCAATGCCGAGTTATAGCCGCCGCCGCTATCGTCATCTTCGGCGTAGACTGTCTCTTGCGACATATCCAGCACGTAAATATAAGTATCGACGAAGCCCACGCCCGCCGCATAAACGTAGATGGTATCGCCGGCGTTCAGCTCTTCGAGCGTGATGATGATTTCATCGTCACTGTTGACGAAAATGCCTTCGTAAGTCTCGATTTCGCCCGCGCGGATCGCTTCCACAGGCAGGACTTCGGTCGTCAGCGCGGATGGGTCATCAGTTGTGCTGGTGTCGCCACCGAGTAATTCGCCGAGGCTCTCGGCTTGGGTAGCGCTCTCTGTGCGTTCGTCGGCTTGTTCCGATAAGATGCCGCCGAGTGAGGATTCGGTGTTCTCGGGCGTGGTGGGGTCGTCGCGCTCACCACCGAGTAAGCCGCCTAGACTGCTGGGACTCTCGCTCTCTTGCTGGGGCGATTCGTCATCGCGACTGCCGAGCAACTCGCCTGGCCCGTCGCTTGTATCGACGCTGGCAACATCGACGATCTGAGCGAAGGCGGTATCGTCCAGCGGTATAGTGTCGTTCAGGCTAATCCACAGGCGATACCCGCCACTGCCTTCGGCGGCAATCAGCTTGAGCATATAGTTATCCGCACGGGTGACTGTATACGCGAGACCGGCTTGATTGCGGCTGGTGGGGGTCAAATCATCGCGCAAGTTGTTGACTTGCATCGCATCGGTGAAGCGCAAATGCGGCGTGAGATTTTGTGTGCCTTCGGCATAGACATAAACCGTATCTTCCGCCGAGAGTGACATAATGACGCGCAATTCGTCGCCTGCTTGCCTCAGCACACCGTCGAATTGCTGGTATGTCCCACGAAAATTCGCCAGCGCGATGTTACCCTGTGCGCTGACGGAAATGCTCAGTATCCACGCGATAACCAGTAAAGCAACAATTCTCAATCGCGTCAAACCCATACAATCTGTAACTCCTAGCAACTATCTACAGCATTTACACAGTGTGCAGACAGTCATTATCCTAACGGGTGTCGTGTCTATAAGCATCTTACAGCAAATCGCGCGATTGGAGTCAACAGAATCGGGTGAATATCGGCGACTGGCTCAGGTTGTGGCGCATTCGCTGTATTGATAGATGTAAGCGCCGCCGGTCATGCTGTTTTCGTAGATGCGCTGTTGCGTATCAGCGAAGCCGCCCGCCGCCCGGTCACCGGTGGCTAGCCCGCTGGTTAACTCGCGGCGATACTCGCGATACCAGCGCCGCACCTCAACCGGCGTGTCAGACGTGGCGTAGAGGATCTCGGTGATGCCGGTTGCTCGCTGGCGATACGATCCCGCTTGTTCGATTTCGACGATACGTGCATCCGGGTAGATGGGCATCCAGCGCTCAATATCCGCCCGGCAAGAGACGTCGATCATCACGATCCACGCTGTGCTACAGATGCCAATCCCGACCAGAATCAGGATAAGGCTCAGGAATAGGCGCGATCCGTTGTTGCCACTGTGTTCGTATGCCGCCACTGCGTTAGTCCTTTAGGTCGTTTGCTGTTGGTATCGCTGGTTATTATTCCACAGCTCGATGATGTTTCAATGAAGGATGAAATGTTGTTGGTGAATAGATTCGATGACTTTAGCTCTTGTGATAAATAATCTAGTTCTTTCGTATCTTGCGTGGTCAAACTCTTTTTGTCCCCCTTTTGAAAAAAGGGAACGCTAAAAACTTTTGCTTTTTGAACGCATAGCGTTCAAAATGACGGGTCTTTCGTATCTTGCGTGGTTTTTGTTGTAGGGGCTTTGCCCCCGCAACAAAAACTGCGCGACATCCCAAAGAACCAATAACCTTCGGTTAGTTGTTGGCGAGAGATGTGGTGTAAGGGTTTGCTACAGCGAACCCGCGGGCGCACTACTGTTAAAGCCCGCTCACAAAGCGCGCTTGACCACGCATGATACAAAAAAACCCTTCGCGGGTCAGCGAAGGGTGGTGTCTGTGATTCGTGTAAAGGTGTGATGGGCGCGTGTGCGGTCAGGCTTTTTCGCCGACGGTGATGCTCAACTCGGTGAGTTGACCACCGCGCACAACCTGTAGTGAGGTTGCCTGCCCGATGCGATTCCCTGTGAGCAGTGCCATCAATTCGTCGATCTGCTCGACGCTCTCGCCATCTAAACTGACCAGAATATCACCGACGAGTAGCCCGTCATTTGCCGCGGGGCTATCGGCTTCGACCGAGACGACGAGCAAGCCTGTGTCCTGTTCGATCGCTTCGGCGACGGTATCGGGCAGGTGCGCCGGTTGCAAGCCGAGTCCCAGATAGCCCTGTTTCATCTTGCCGTGTTCTTGCAGGGTGGCGATGGTGGTGCGGATGGTCGTTACGGGGACGGTCACGCTGATGCCGCGCCCGAAGCCGGACGTGTTCACGCCGTGAATAGTGCCATCGCCGCTGACGAGCGCGCCGCCACTGAAGCCCGGATACATGACGACATCGGTCTGGATGTAGCCATCGACTAGCATCTGCCAGTTGCGTCGCCGTCCTTTGCGCCCGCGCTTTTTGCGACGTTCGCGCCGTTTTTCCTGTAGGCTACTGCTGACCAGCGCGCTGACTACGCCCAGCGTCGCCTGTACTTGCTCGCCTGGCTTGCCCAGTGCCAGCACTAGATTGCCGACTTTCAGCGTGTCGTTATCGCCCCATGTGGCGGCGGTTAGCTGGGTATCGGCTTTCAAAACGGCGAGATCATTCTGTGGGTCGCGCCCGATGAGCGTTGCATCATAAGATGCGCCTTCGTGCGTGGTCACCGTGATCTGCTCATCGCGCTCGACGACGTGATTGCTGGTGATGATGATCCCGTCCTCGCTGTAGACTAAGCCTGTCGCGGGCAGGCGACGGCGGGCGCTGACGCTCACAATCGACGGTGTGACGGTCGCGACGACGGTGCCCATTGCATCGGATAGTGCCTGTAATGTGTTTGCCATAAACGCTATATCTTCCTACTATTGGTCTGCGTTGCGTTTATCATCACACATTGAGCGCGGTTGATGCATCCGACTTATAGCGAGGACAGCCCTACCCACATGGCTAGGATGCGAGCCGGGGATCGCACGCTGTGTGCCATCCCCTGTGATTTTGCGCGTTGTGCGCGTGCTTAGCTGAAGGCGTCGGCGCGGTTGCTTTCGTTGTCATCGCTCAGCAGATCACGATAGCGGAAGGCAACCATAATCAACATGATGCCGAAAGCGATGGCGTAGATACCGATCACTGTTGCGATCGCCAGCGCACCACTCACCGGGTTGAACAGCGCAAACAGACCGAACAAGACTGAGAATGTACCAGCGAGTGCGAGGAAAATCTCGTTCTCGATTTCTTCACGCATTGTCCAGGCGTTTGCCAGTTGGATAGCACCCGTGATGATTGCCCAGAATGCAATCACGTAGAGTAAAGTCAAACCGGCGATGAAAGGCGCGAAGAACGCCGCCAGACCGGCTAAAATGCTGATAACACCTTCGAACAAGTTCCACGCGCGTCCATTCGTGTTCGCGTGATGGAACAGGGCATGATAAATCGAGAAGCCACCGTCAATCAGCGCGTAAGCACCGAAGATCAGGATGAAGGATGTCAGTGTGATGCCGGGAAATATAATCGCTAAAATACCAAAAACAATCGAAAATAGACCGCGTACAAGTGGTAACCACCAATTGCGAGATAGTGTGTTTAACAAGTGAATCTCTCTCCTTATTTGTCATAACGTCTTGTATTCAATGTAACCTTTGTGTGTATAAATGCTGTAAGCGATGTCTCAGGATTGTGTAAGTTTGTTACATCTTGTTACAAAAACGTGCTACAATGTATGCAATTTGTAAATCATCATTACACTGGAGAGTAAAGTATCATGCCGATCATTGTAAAACGTCCGGAAGCTGGTATTTATCATGCTGATTGGCAAAGGAACGTGACGACCGACGAAGTCGACCGTGCCATCCATGAATTGAGCGATATGGCAACTGAGCACCATGATAGCCGCCTCGTGTGCATTGTCGATTTGACCAATTGCACCAATATTCCCTTTGATTTACAGAATTTGCGTCGCATTGCTGAATTTGATGATCGCATGGATAGCTTTGTCGTGGTGCAGGCGACGACCATCGCACAGGTGATGGGGAATATGCTGGATACCATCTCGCGCCGTAATTTCAAGTTTGCGGCTACGCTGGATGAGGCGATAGAACTATCGCGGGAGTTGCTGGACGCGAATCAATCGCGCCCGATGTCATAAGCTGGGGCGGTTGGACTTATGCGACCAGCCCCCCTCTGCTGTATTAGCTGGCTGTCGGGAAGAAGCTATACGCGATGAACGCCACGTAAATCCCCAGAAATAACGCGGATTCGGCGCGGGAGAGTTCTCGATTGCGCGCAAAAGGAATCAGCATAAACGTGAAGCCCAGCATAACCATGTATTCAATAATGGATAGATCGGTCGTGCCGACGTTGATGGGTGTGATAGCCGATGTTGCCCCTAGTACGAGTAAGAGATTCGCCACGTTCGAGCCGATGACGTTGCCAATGGCAATATCAGTCTCGCCTTTCATCGCGGCGGTGAGCGATGTCGCTAGCTCAGGCAGAGATGTGCCGAAGGCGACGACTGTCACGCCGACCACTAGCTCGCTCACGCCGACAGCGAGCGCGATATTGCTCGCCCCTGCGACCATCGAGTTACCGCCGATCACCAGCAGAACCACGCCAACCAAAATGCGCCCGACTTCGAGTGGGATATTGATTTGAGTGTGATCAACATCTTCTTCGGGCATCTCGACGTCGACCGCTTCTTCAGTCTTTTGTGGGTTACGCGCCAGTTGCAAGAACAGATAATTGAACACGCCGAAGCCAAAGAGCAGCATGAAGCCATCAATACGACTGATATTGCCGTCGAGGATCATGATTGTCGCATAGAGCGTGATGACGACTAGAATCGGAATCTCGCGCTTGACGAGTGTCTCTTGCACAGTGAGCGCGCGCAAAGCACCGGTGAAGCCGAGGATCAAACCGATGTTGGCAATGTTCGAGCCGATGACGTTGCCCAGCGCGATGCCGGGACGATCCTGAAAAGCGGCGATGATACTCACGAATAATTCAGGGGCGGATGTGCCGATGGCGACGATTGTCAAGCCGATGATGAGTGGCGAGATTTTGAGCGCGAGCGCCACCCGCGATGATCCTTTAACCAAAAACTCACCACCGAAGTATAAACCAACTAACCCGAAGATGAGATAAGCGAAGTTGAGTAAAAACATGCAGGTTTCTAGTCCCCTGATTTATGATGAATATGGACGATAACACACACTAGGGCGATTATCTCATCACCCCGTTTGACCAACTATACTTAAAAGCGACACAATCGTGCCAGTCTACAACCGAACATTATGAATGATAGGCACAGCTTCGCAAATCCCCAAATATTAGGGGGAACATCGCGCCGGATCGCGTTGTAAATCCTCTATAAAGTATAATTTAACGCTTCTTCAACCGAAACATTATTCAACACTCATTGTTATAACAAGATTGTTATATTACAATATCTAAAGCGTAACGGGGCACGATGCACATCTATCAGGGAATGTAGAGACGACTTTATGAACACTGTCGAATATGGGACATATGTCATTGATCTCACTGCCGCAATGCTTGAACACAAGCAACGGTTAAACGACATGCAAATTGATCAGATCGAGACCATCCATCGGCGGGCGGTGCAATTCGTCACGGAGTTTTTGCAACATGAGAACGCGCCCCTCGACGACTTGTTGAGTTATCTCAACCATGATGCGATGAGTCCGATCACGATTGTCATCGGCTTCAGCGAGATGCTTTTGATGGAAGCCGCGGGCCCGATGCCTAAGCCTTTTATGGAAGCAATGGACGAAATCCGCGATTGTGGTTATAACATCCGCGATGATATTTACGAGATACAGGAAGAATTGCTGGCCTTCATGGAGAGCATCGGCATGACGCACAAGAGCCGCTCCGAACGTGCCGATACCGACTCGGCTCAAGATACGTCACAACATCCGCAATCGGCTTAACGCAGAGCCGCCATCCCTAACACGCCATCATATTCAACCGAATATAGCGCGACGACTGGATAACGCGAGAAATCGACGCTGGCAGGCACTTGGAGGGTCTGCGCGCCGTAATTGCCGTTGAGCGTGCCCACGTCGATGAAATCGACTCCCACACCGTTGCTATCCGTTGGATCCGGATTGCGCGTGAAGACCACATGCACATCTGGCGCACGACTGCTGAAGAAGTCGCCTTCGAGGCGTAACAGGCGCGAACCGGTCGAATCTTGATAAATGGTCAGGTCACCGCGCGCTTGCCGGATGCGATCAACCCCGCTGAACGTGCCTTCGGCGACGACCTGTGCGTCTGCCGGCGGCTCGAAGGGCGCGTTATTCTGTGGTGATTCGGCATCCTGCGTGAGCAGATTCGCCCGCGCCAGCGCGACCGCCCATTGGGGACGCGCGTCGATATCGGCATCTTCGTCGCCTTCGTAGAGGGTATAATACGCGTCTTTGATGTCATTGGGCAGAGCCGCAAATTGCACCCGCGCATCCATCTCTAAGCCGGGCAAGCCCTCGGCGGCAGGGGATTGTGGGTTGAGGCGTGTCCACCACTCCGGCACTGTCCACGCCGCGAACGCCAGCAAGCCCACCGCCAGAATCAATAATGCACGAAATCGTATATCCATCGCTCGTCTATCACCCCATACGGATCGCTCAGTTGTCGTTTCAATGGCTTACTGTACTGCTGTTCATGGGCACATGCAACGGAGAGTCCGATCGGGTCAGCCTCTCCATTGTTGGGTGCGGGGTTAAGTGATGGTCGGCATCTGCTGTAAAAAGTGAATCATGGTCTGGATACCTTTGTGAAACATCTCAATGCGGTAGTGTTCGTTAGGGCCGTGCAAGCCATCAGTATCCAGCCCGAAGCCCATCATAATCACCGGTAAGTTCAGCGTATTCTGGAAGTCGCTGACGATCGGGATACTACCGCCCTCGCGTTTGAAGATCGGCTGTGCGCCCCAGCCCTCTTCATAGGCGACAATCGCCGCCTGCATCGCGGGGGTATCGGTGTTGATGAGCGCCGCTTCTTTGCCTTTACCCAGCGCCGTGATCTCGACGTTGACGGTCGGCGGTTTGATCTTGTTGATATAGCGCTGAATTTTTTCCATGATGTCTTGCGGGTCTTGGTCAGCGACGAGGCGACAGGAAATCTTCGCCCATGCCTTGTGTGGGATGATCGCCTTTAGCCCTTTGCCGTAATAGCCGCCTGCCATACCGTTGACTTCCAGTGTGGGGCGTGCGCCGATGCGCTCGCGTAGGCTATAATCATCCTCACCCCATGGCACGGGCGAGCCGGTGTCCTCTGACCAGGCGACATTATCCCATGGCAGGGCGGCGATCTCCTCGCGGTCGGCATCGCTGAGGGGGCGCACATCGTCGTAAAAGCCCGGCACGGCGACTGCGCCTTCGTCATTGTGGAACTTGGCGATGAATTCAGCCAGTGCTTGTAAGGGGTTGTGGACAGACCCGCCGTACATGCCGCTATGCAAATCTTGTCCGGGGCCTGTGACCGTTAGCTCGAAGGCGAGCACACCGCGCAACGCATTGATAATCACCGGTTGCTCGATGTCGGACATGCTGGTATCACTGATGACGCAGACATCCGCCGCGAGCTTCGCGCCCTGTTCGGCAACGAAGGCGGTGATCGCTTGTGACCCAGATTCTTCCTCGCCCTCGATGATGAATTTGACGTTCACCGGTAACGCGTCATCCGACCGAAGCAGGGCTTCGACCGCTTTCACATGGATGAACATCTGCCCTTTGTCGTCCGTCGCGCCGCGTGCATAGAGTTTGCCGTCTTTTTCGACGGGATCGAAGGGGTCGCTATCCCACCCATCTTCAATCACAGCGGGCTGTACGTCATAATGCCCATAGAAAAGGACGGTTTTCGCATCTTCGCTGACGATATGCTCGGCGTAAACGAGTGGGTGTCGCCCGTCAGTTTCGATTACTTCCACCGTCAGACCGATCTCGCGCATGTGGTCGGCGAGCCACGTCGCCGCGCGCTGAACGTCATCGGCGTAACTGGCATCCGTGCTGACGCTGGGGATTTTCAAAAAATCGATCAATTCTTGTTTAAACTGATCGGCATGTTGCTCGGCATAAGTCAATGCAAGTGTCATGTCATCTCCCTTGAAAAATGAAAAATGCGGGGTCGGGTATCGCACCCGACCGTTCGTATTCTATCACTCACTAGCACATAGCGTGAGGCAGATGCGCCTCATGCCTGTGTCTCGCCCATCTCGCGCAAGAAGTGAATCATCGTATTGACCCCGTTGTAGAGCATATCGAGATAGATATTCTCGTTGGGGCCGTGGGCACGCCCCCCCTTATAACTGAAGCCCATCAGCACCACTTCTGGCGTGATCTTCAGCATCTCGTAGGTGATAGGCACACTGCCGCCGGCTCGTTCCCACACGGGTTTTACGCCCCAGCCCTGTTCATAAGCACGATAGGCGGCTTGCATCGTTATCCTTTTGCGGTCGAGGACGGCGGCGGGTGCGTAGGCATCTTCATTACGAAACTCGATGCCGACACTCGGCGGGGCAAGTGCCTGAATGTGATCTTTAACGTGCTGGATGATCTGGCGCGGGTCTTGGTCGGGTACGAGACGGCAACTGATCTTCGCCATTGCGTGGGCGGGCAACACAGTCTTAAAGCCATCGCCATAGTAACCGCCAGCAATGCCGTTGATTTCCAGCGTGGGGCGCGCACCGATGCGCTCATGCAGGTTGTAATCGGCTTCGCCCCAGCGTTGGGCGGCGTTGGCGACTTCGTCCCATTCTTCATTAATGGACGGTTCGCTCTCGGCGAGGACAGCGTGTTCTTCGTCGGTGATGGTTGCCACATCGTCGTAAAAGTGCGGGACGGTGACCGTGCCGTTGGCATCATGTAATTGGGCGATGATCTCGGCGAGGGCTTGCGCTGGATTGTGAACGGTGCCGCCCCAATGCCCGCTGTGTAAATCGGTCTGGGGCCCGTAGACGTGCAACTCCATTGTGATAATGCCCCGCAAGCCATAGATTAAGGCGGGTTGTTTGGGCCCACGGATGACCCCATCTGAGATGACGGCGACATCGGCTTGTAGTTTGTCGATGTGCTGGGCGACGATCGCGTTAATCGTCCTGCCGCCGGATTCTTCTTCGCCTTCAAACACCAGTTTGATATTCACTTGACATTCACCAGATGCGATCAGGGCTTCGACCGCCGCCATCTGCGCGATGACGTGAACTTTACTATCCGTTGCGCCCCGTGCGAAGATTTGCCCGTCTTTTTCGACCGGCTCGAAAGGCTCGCTATCCCAGCCATCGGCGACGACAGCCGGTTGCACGTCATAATGACAGTAGATCAGCACGGTGCGCGCAGATGCGCCAGCCCCGTCCCACGTCCCTAGCACGACGGGATGATTGCCCTCATCCATCTCGATTAACTCGGCTGTTAGCCCGATGGCGCGCATTTTAGCCGCAATCCATTCGGCGGCGCGGCGCACGTCGGCTTTGTAGGCCATATCGGTGCTGATGCTTGGAATCCGGAGCAGATCGAGAAAATCAGCTTTCGTCTGCTCGTGTTGCGCTCTGGCATAATCTTGTGCTTTGCTCATTAATCAATCCTCCGCTATCATTAGAGTTGTTTATCCACATAAAAACACAATCTTAAGTGAGGGTCTCATGTCGCTAACATCTGAACAACGCAAACTCATCGACCGTTTTGAAGTTGCATTCAACAAGATACATCATCACATGCGCGAGTTAATCCGGAATGATACGGCATCCTTCAAGAACGCGCTGAACACAGTGCGTTATCGTAAAGCCTGCTTTGTGCTTGATCGGCATTATGATGAACTGATACAATTCACCGAATTGCGTAACGTGCTGGTGCATCGCAAGGTCAAAGTGGGCAGTCATATCACCGTGCCGACTGAAAAATCAGTGCGGTCGATCGAGAGCATCATGAGCAAGTCGCTCTATCCGGAGACTGTCGGGAAGATTTGCCGCCATGACGTGATCACGGTGCGTACCAACACATCGCTCTTCGACGTGATCGAACTGATCGACGAACACGAGGTTTCGCAGTTTCCAGTCTACACGACGGATGGCGCGTTCTACGATGTGCTCACCGAGAACGGTATCGTGATGTGGCTGGCGATTCATCTGAAGCCTGATCTGGACATCATCGACTTTTCCGATCACACCGTTCATACTGTCGACGAGGCGCTTGATGAACAGGAAGGCCGAGACCGCGAGAATCACGAGTTCGTCTCACGTCATATGCCGATGCCGGATGCCATCCATAAATTCTTTGAAGACCCTCTGTTAGAAGTGCTACTTATCACAGAAGATGGCAAAAAGACGCAATCGCTGATCGGCATCATGACGCGCCACGACCTGCAACAATTGGCACAGGAACACCTCTAAGCCATCGCTTTGCTGGCATGTTCCCACACGGATTGTCGCGACTCGTCGCTTGGATCGAACGGGAAGTAATAGCCGACACGATCTAACAGCCCGTCGTACCGTTCGCGCACGGCATAGGGCAGGTCATCTGGTGGCGCGACGACGGCGATCGCGTGTAAGATTTCGTCGGGGACTTCGCGCCACATATCATGCCATTTGCCCGCTTTGGTCATGGCGTTCATGCGGTCGCCAAAATCGCCCCAGCCGTGTTGCTCTAGCACTTTGCGATAGCTGGGTGTGCTGGCATAAAAACCAATTTGTGATTTGATCTCGATCGTGTTGCGCTGGATTTCTTCATCGTCGCGTCCAGTGACGACGAAGACCGCACAGGTCAGGTTGACATCGTCGATACTGCGCTCGGTGCGCTGTGCGCCTTCTGCGATGGCTGGACGAATCACGTCGCGCAGGTATTTCGTCGTATGAAAAGGATGCACATGGAAACCGTCGGCGAGTTCGCCCCCGAGCCGGCATAAAGGCTTGCCCACGCCTGCTACGTAGACCGGAATAGCGGGATTGGTGATGGGCTGGGGGCGGAAGAAAGGCGGCAACACGCCGAAGTTGTAGTGATCGCCCCGATAGCGTAACCCGCTCTCATTCTGGAAGGCATCCCAGATCGCACGCAAAGATTGCACGTACTCGCGCAATTGCGAGACGGGCTTGCCATCCCACTGGGCGCTGAAGCGTTTGACGATGTGAACGGCGATTTGCGTCCCTAGCCCGAGGATGAAGCGTCCGTTCGATTGGCGGGCTAAATCCCACGCGACTTGCGCGGTCACCATCGGGCTACGCGGGAAGGCGACGGCAATGCCTGTCCCCAAATCGATGCGCTCGGTGCTGTGGGCGGCTAGCGGCAGAGGCAAGAAGGGATTGTGCTGGGCTTCGGCTGTCCACAAGCCATCGAAGCCCATATCTTCGACACGTTGGGCGAGATCTGGCATCTTGTTCAAATCATCCGGGAAAATTGTCACATCAAATTTCATTTTTTTTAAGAAACCTTTTCTATTGACCAACTGATTATAACAAGTCTGGCAATCATTCGCCTCGCACCAATCTTGATGATATAATGCCAATCAAGTCGCTAGCGCAAACACAAGCAGAAATGAAGATTATGACGGATTTTGTCCCGCCAGAAAACTTGAAGCCCGAACATCTGCAAACGCTCTATCAGGTCTCGACGTGGATTAACTCGACGCTCGATTTCGATGATGCGCTCGATAACGCGATGGATGCGGTGATGGAAGTTACCCGCGCGCAACGTGGGTATCTCATGATTCATGATGAAGACGAAAACACGCTCGAGATTCTCGTCGCCCGTGGCATGGATGGCGAGACGATCGAATCGGAGGGCTATAGCACGACGATCGTCAAAGAAGTGGTTGAAAAGCGCGAAACGGTGCTGACGAATAACGCGCAGTATGATGAACGCTTCAGCACCGGGCAGAGCATTATCATGCGCGGCTTGCGTGCGATATTATGTGCGCCGATGATGGTACAGGATAGGCTGATCGGTGTCGTATACGTCGATACCTCGATGAAAGCGGGAACATTCCGCCCCGATGACCAAGAACTATTGAAAGCGGTATCGGGCTTAGCCGCACGCGCTATCGAGAATGCGCGACTGTATGCCGTAGCGCGTGAGGTTGGTCGCTTAGAACAAGAGCTACAGATGGCGCATCAAATTCAATCGAATCTCTTGCCACAGGAGATGCCCGACCATCACGCATATGACATCGCCCCCTATTGGGAGTCGGCGCGGGAAGTTGCCGGTGACTTTTACGATGCCTTTCAATTAGAGGATGGCACAGTGGGCGCAGTGATCGCCGATGTATCGGACAAGGGCGCACCGGCGGCGCTCTTCATGGCGGTGGCCCGCACCTTGATTCGTAGTCATGCTCATGCAGGCTTGACCGAAGCCGAGACTGTCCGCCGCACCAATGACCTGCTCTGTGTGGATGCCGAACAGAGCGGCATGTTCGTCACGATGTTTTACAGTCGCTTCATGCCCGATGGCTCAAGCACGCACATCAACGGTGGGCATAATCCGCCACTCATCTATCGTGCTGATAGTGGTGAGACCAACTACTTCGAGACGGGCGGGCGGGCGCTGGGGTGGTTCCCGGATAATCCGGTTAAAGAAACGCAGGTACAGTTACGGACGGGTGATGTGGTCGTTTACTATACGGATGGTTTGACCGAAGCTGAAAATCTGAGTGGCGAACCCTACGGCGAAGATCGTCTCGCGCAGGTATTACAATCGGTAGCGACTGGATCAGCCAAAGAAATCTTAGATGCAATTCTCGCCGATGTCGATGTGTTCAGCGAAGGTAATCCACCCTTCGATGATATGACTATGCTCGTCGTGTGCTATACAGGCTAATGCCGATGCATCTAGCACTTTTGGGCGATTCGATTTTTGATAATGGCGTGTACGTTGCACCGGATGAACCGGACGTGATCCAACAGGTGAACGAAGGCCTGCTAGCCGACGACCACGCGACCCTGCTGGCGGTTGATGGGCACACGACCTACCAGCTACCCCAGCAACTGGTGCGCGTCAGCGACGATATGACGCATCTCATTGTCAGCATTGGTGGCAACGATGCGCTCGGGTATATGGCTGTCCTGCAAAAAGATGCTGGGGTAGTCGCTGGTGCGCTGTTGGCGTTGGCGCAAATCCGGCAGACCTTCGACCAGAGTTATCGGCGGGCGATCGCGCCGGTGATAGCTTTAGGGCGATCGACTGCGCTCTGTACAGTATATAATCCGCGCTATTCTGATCCTGATCTACAGACTGCCACTGAGACAGCCGTCGTGATCTTGAATGATGTTATCTATCGGGTAGCATTAGATTATGGTTTGCCTCTACTTGAACTGCGGGCATTCTTCACGGCGGATGCTGATTATGCCAACCCGATCGAACCTTCGGCGATTGGTGGGGCGAAGCTCGCACAGGCTATCACCCGTGTGATGACACAGCACGATTTCACGACTCAGCAAACTGTGATCTGGTGATGCCGATACTAAGAAATTGGATCTTTCGTATCTTGCGTGGTCAAGCTCCTTTTGTCCCCTTCTTGAAAAAAGGGAACACCAAAAACCACGCGAAATCCCCAAGAGCCAAAAGAGCAACCTGTGAAAGTTTTGGTTGAGCTTTTTCAAAAGCTCATGGATCTTAAGGCAAAGCCCTAAATAGCCATTGCCCCTGCAATAAAACCCTCACATGTTTCATTAATGAAGCTCGTCAAACGCAAAAATGACCAATTTGGAACGAATTTCGAGCAATCTCTTGACAGGTGGTGCGTGGGGTGTATAATGCACAACGTGATCGAGAGAAATAACCTTTTGATCGCAAATAGATTTAACAAGTGAGAGTGGGCGCGACTAAATT
>DAOTTV010000016.1:0-6328 GCA_034437755.1 Anaerolineae bacterium
ATACGATGAAATGCTTGCCAAATCCTCAACGACAGGCAAGCGTCAGGTTAACACGCAGAACATGCTGGCTTGCATAGTGGCGATCAGCTTCTCGCGCGCGCCCTGATGCGCGATGACGTGTCCCTCGCACACCGTGATCGTCCGCCCAGCTTTGATCACCTGCCCGACCGCCGTGAAGGAGTCGCCGGTTGCGGGCGCTAGAAAATTAGTCTTGAACTCGATCGACAGCACCTCGCTATCGGCAGGCATCAAGGTCGATGCCGCGTACCCACAGGCGGTATCGACAATCATCGTTGTGATGCCCGCGTGTAAATAACCGTGTTGCTGTGTCAGCGATTGGGCGAAGGGTAACTGCACGCGGATGTACCCCGGCGCAACCTGAACCAGACGCGCACCGACCGTGTGCATCACCGCTTGCTGATCGAAACTCGCCCGAATACGCGCGGCATAGTTCGGGTCTTGCGCTTCAAAATCGGGGATGGGCTTAGTCATCGGCTTCCAGCGCTTTCAAGAGCATCGCCGTATCAACAATCGTCGCGAATTCGTCCTTCAGGCTGGCGATGGCGATCTCGTGGATGGTTTGCGCGTCGTAGTGCGTGCCATCATAGCCGGTGCGCGCGTGGGTCGCGGTCGCATCATGGACGAGATAGGTCTCGAAGCCAAGATTGCCCGCCATGCGCGTAGTCGTGTTGACACAGTGATCAGTCGTCAAGCCGATCATCACCAGCTGGTCAATGTCGGCAGCGCGCAGGCGTTGCTCCAAATCCGTACCGATGAAGGCGCTGTTCACGTCTTTCTCGATCACAATTTCATCGTCCGCAGGCATAAACGCCAGCTTGAACTGATTGCCGGCGTGCGTCGGGTGCAGGGGAGATTGGGGGGTGGTGCTATTGTGCTTGGTGTGGTAGATCGGGCGGGCGCTCTGTCGCCAGCCGTTGAGCAGGCGTTGCATGTTGGCTTCTGCCGTCGGGTTATTGCGCTCGCCCCAGTATGCTGGATCAAGATCGAAGCCCTGTTGCACGTCGATGACGATCAGGGCGGTGTTCGGTCGTAATTGCATGCGCTATCCTCTTGCTATCGTGTAAAGTCGCCGCTTAGGATAGCGCGTTCTGCGATACGCGACAATAGCTTACGCTCAAGATGCGGTGCGATGCGTCGCCATCAACTCGCGCAAGGTATCGTAAGCGCGCTCATGACCGACGATCCAACTCTGCTTGACTGTCGCCTGACCGGGGAAGAAACGCCCCAGAAACTCCATCACGCGCCCTTGAAAGTTCGGGCTGAAGATCACGACGCTGTTACCCGTGAGTTGGCGGTCGTTCATCAAGTTGATGACTTCTTGTAAGCGGCTACGGATATAGGGTGTCATCGAGACATTTTCGGATGAGAAATCTTGCAGACTGAAAAAAGGTTGCTGGATGTCCCAATCGCGCAGGAGTTGTAGGTTAGTGTTGATATACGCATCGACATCCGAGCGTTGGATGCTTCCCAGTGATATTTCAAAAGCGTTGCCCTGCTCTAACCATCGAAATGTCACACATGGTGTGAGATAGACACGCTCCGCCTCATGTTGCTCGGGTAAACTAATAGCTTCTTTCGACATAAGAACCTCATGTTATATCCCTTTTTTGACACTCATCTATAAACATACACCAGTATATAAGTTAAGTCAATAAACTTTCATAATATTTCGGTTATAATATGAGTAAAATTCCGTTTTATTTTGGTTATAAATGTGTTTCGTAAGGGCGGATCAGTGGTTTGCAGGGGTCAGTATATTGTAATGTGGGTGGTCTGGCTCAGTGATCTACGAGCTATGGCACAACAAAATCAGAAACAAATGTATAGACATAGTATGCTACTATCAAGCCTATAATAGCAACAACACTGCCGATAAATACGCGAATAGAAAAGTGCCAGAACGCCGCAAAGACGTCACGCCAGTTCGTTCTCAGCACTAAATCACCCAGATGGTAGAGGATTGAAATCCCAATTGCCACAACAAAGATTCTTATCAGCACACTTTCCATCGTTATACAAGCTCCATTAAACAAATGAGGGCGACCAAATCGCCCTCATTTTAACAAACGCATGTCAACCTAACAGAGATTAGCACTCGCTATAACCACAGGTCAGGCACTTGCGACAGCCTTCCGCGCGGATGAGCGTCACCGTGCCGCACTCCGGGCACATATCCGCGCCTGCCATCTCGCCCTCATCGACGGTCGGCGCTGGCTCTGCGGGTGGGGTCGGCGTTGATGTTTGCTTGGCAGGCAATGCGCCATTCATCGGTAGGTCTAACTGCTGGGGCGCGTCTTCCGCGAGATAATGCTCGTAAAGCGCACGCCCGACGGCATCCGGCAGGGATAGCACGCGACTCGGACCAAACCCGACCGGACGCGCCCCACCAATATCTTGTAATTGATCGACGACCAGCTTCAGCATCTCATGGCGATTGTGTGGCGCAGTCGTGCGTAATTGCAAGGAAATCATGCGCCCGAGGCTCTCGGCATCTGCTTGAATATCACTGCCGGCTTTGCCAACCGTGATGAACACTTCAAAGGGATGCCCCTGCTCATCGCTGTTCATCGTGATGTAGCTCGTGCCGAAGGGCGTTTTGAAGCTGACGGTCGTCCCCTGTAGCGCGGTCGGGCGCGGGTAAACGCGGTGCGGTGTCGCCACCTGCTCAACTTTATTCGGTACATCGCTAGTGGGCGTGGATGTGTCGGCGGTCGGCGCGTCGTCTTCGTCATCGTTTTTCAGCATCAGCACTTGCTCATCACGACTGCCATCGCGGTAGATCGTGCCGCCCTTGCACCCTAGCTCATACATATACTTGTACAGATCGCTGACTTGCTCGACCGTGTAATGATTAGGCACGTTGCAAGTCTTGGAGATGGCTGAGTCAATCCAGCGCTGGAATGCCCCCTGCACCTTGACGTGTTCTTCCGGCGCGAGATCCATCGCCGTGATGAAGTACTCCGGCAAGTCCTCAGCATCGGGGTTTTCGTCGTAGTAGCGCGCCACGACTGGCACCTGTTCTTCGTGCAAGCCCAGACGACTCTTGCGATAGTAAACCCACGAGAAGAAGGGTTCAATGCCGGTACTAGTGTTGACCATCGTGCCGGTCGTGCCGGTCGGCGCTTGGGTGAGCAAGGTCACGTTGCGGATACCGCGCGCGCGCACTGCTTCGCGGATGTGTGCCGGCATCTGTTGCATGTAGCCGCTCTCAAGATACTTTTCCGCGTCGAATTGCGGGAACGCGCCTTTTTCCTCTGCCAGTTCGACTGATGTCTCGTAGGCGGCGGTAGCGATTGCCTGATACACTTTGTCGATGAACGCCACGCTCTCACCACTGCCGTAGCGCACGCCACAATACAGCATCAACTCGGCAATGCCCATCGTCCCTAGCCCGACGCGCCGCTCGCTCGATTGTATCTCGCGATTGCGCTCGAAGAAGTAAGGCGTGGTGTCGATCACGTTATCGAGGAAGCGCGTCGCCACCCGCACCGTTTTGTCCAATTCATCCCAATCGACATCGTTAGCATCGGCATCGTAGAATTTGGAGAGATTAATCGCACCCAGATTACAAACCGACCAGTTGCCTAGCGGTTGCTCACCACAGGGATTCGTCGAGACCAGCGGGTTGAAGTACCAGCTATTCGCCATTTTATTGCTGCGCTCACGGAACCAAACGCCCGGCTCAGCCGATGCCCATGCGCTCTCGATGATGGCGTTCCACAGCTCACGCGCCTTCACCGTGCGATAATGAATCACTTTGCGCCCAGCGTTGACCCACGTATCTAAATCGCCGTCCCATAGGTCGTCATAATCGGGGTCGCTGGTATCGGGGAACACCAAGTCCCAGTCGTCGTCATTTTTCACCGCTTCCATCAGCGAATCCGACACGCCGACGCTGATATTGGCATTGGTGATATTGCCCGCCTTGCGCTTGCTGTTGATGAAATCGAACACGTCCGGATGCCAATCGTTGAGAATCAGCATCAGCGCCCCGCGACGACTGCCGCCCTGTTCGATCAGACCGGTGACGAAACTGTAGAGCGCCCCCCAGCTGACCGACCCGCTTGAGCGTCCGTTCACACCTTTGACATAGGCATGACGCGGGCGAAGCGTCGATAAGTTCATGCCAACCCCGCCCCCGCGGGACATGATCTCGGTCATCTGTGTGAGTGTATCCATGATGCCCCCGCGCGAGTCGTGCGGGCTAGGGATCACGTAGCAGTTGTAATAGGTCAAGTCTTGATCGGTACCTGCCGCCGTCAGGATGCGCCCACCGGGGACGAATTTCCAGTCATCCAGCACCCAGCGGAATTGCTCGGCCCATTTTTCGCGCTCGGCAGGGGTCGCCTCGACTTCGGCAACGCCCGCCGCTACACGATCCATTAACTGTTCGGGCTGGGTTTCCAGCGGCTTATCAACATGCGCGATGTCGCGCTCGACAACCGTCCCATTGCGCAGTTGCACCGTCACCGTCGGCAGGTCAAGCGCGGTCACCGTGCCGATCTCGCGTTGTCCCGTCTCGCCATTGACGACGACAATCACCGTATCGTCAACGCTCAGGGTTTCGCGGGTCATATCTTTTTGAGCATAACGATCGAGAAAAATTTTATAACCAAGTTCATGTAAAGCATTACGTCGGTCGATGTTCGATTGCACCATGCGAGGACACCTTATCCTTCTGTACTATGTGTACGGTCAATAGAGACAAAAATTCACCCACACCACCATGATTAGCTATGGAAGCGCATTTGGAATTTTATCAATTTGTTCAGATGATTAATTGCTGTAGACTCTTTGGGATTTCGCGTGGTTTTTGTTGCAGGGACTTTACCCCCGCATCCCCAGGAACTATCGTTCCTTGACCTTGTTCATTTTGAACGCTATACGTTCAAAAAAGCAAAAGTTTTTGGCGTTCCCTTTTTTCAAAAAGGGGACAAAAAGAGCTTGACCACGCAAGATACAAAAGAACCTTGCTATAATGACATCCACACGTCGTGATGGCGTGCGGGCGGGCACGCATGCCCAATGTTGTTTGTTTTGTGTCGGTCACCTCTCAGCGCGAAGGTTGGACAAATTGTTGTGAAGCCGGGCACTCGGACTGTCACCGTTGCGCGTCAGTGTCGGATTTTCACCGGACTTTCCCCGGAAGACTCTTCACGACATCTTGCGAT
The DNA here is from genome assembly GCA_034437755.1 of Anaerolineae bacterium. Lineage (GTDB taxonomy): Bacteria > Chloroflexota > Anaerolineae > Aggregatilineales > Phototrophicaceae > JAUZRW01. Next base: position 5,193 of record DAOTTV010000016.1, read on the forward strand.
GTTGTATTAACCAGATATTATCGCTCTATGATGTTTATAACACGTCTGCGATTGGCTGTCCACTAATTTTCAGAACGAACTTGGTTAGAATAAGGTTTTTATTTATTACACCAATTAGACGGACAGGCGTTCGCAAATCAAGACAGTGCAAAGGCTATTAAAGCATAAAATCGGGCAGATGTCACGCTTATTTGGATAAAGAACGGATTAAGTTTACTCAGATGATGACTTATTACGCGGCGGGATACCCCGTGAACCTGAAGCAGGGATACAGTGCTGTATCCCTGTGAACTGACTCGCGTTTATTTATGAGAACATTAAGCCATGATGTTCCCGTGAATGACGAACAATCAGCGTTTGTTGCGGTCGTTATTACGCAAGAACGGTGGCAGATCGAGATTGCCTTCGTCATACTCGCGCGTGTCATTCGGTTGCACGCGCCGCTGGGGTGGTTGCTGGATGTCTTGCTGTTGCGGCGGTTGTTGGCGTTGCGGATAGTTGTTGTTCGCTTGTTGCGGCGGTTGTTGCGCCGGACGCTGATAATTTTGCTGGGGCGGTTGTTGCCGCTGTTGATAATTCTGTTGTTGGGGCGGTTGTGGGCGCTCGGCGGGCTGTTGTTGTTGGCGCTGTTGCCGCCGGCGATTATACTCGCCCTCAGCGCGTCCCTGTTCAAAGCCGGTGGCGATCACCGTAATGCGGATTTCATCGCCCATACTATCATCAATCTGCGCGCCGAAGATCAAGTTCACTTCGGGATGTGCGCTCTCTTTGATGATGGCGGCGGCTTCGTTAATCTCGAATAGCGTCATATCGCCGCCCCCTGTGATGTTAAACAGGATACCGCGTGCGCCATCGATGGTCACATCCAGCAGGTGGCTATTGATCGCCGCTTCTGCCGCTTGACGAGCGCGGTCATCGCCTTCAGCCCGCCCGACAGCCATCAGCGCCGCGCCACCTTCAGACATGATCGTGCGTACATCAGCGAAATCGAGATTGATCAACGCTGGCACGGTAATCAGTTCGGAAATCCCCTGAATACCCTGTCGCAACACGTCGTCTGCCAGCGAGAAGGCTTGTTGCAGGGTGGCGCGTTTGTCCGCCATTTGGAGCAAGCGATCATTAGGAATGACGATCAG
>DAOTTV010000017.1:0-12622 GCA_034437755.1 Anaerolineae bacterium
TGGCTCTTTGGGATTTCGCGTGGTTTTTGTTGCAGGGGCTTTGCCCCCGCACCCCCACAAGGAACTGTCGTTCTTTGACCTTGTTCATTTTGAACGAATAGCGTTCAAAAAGCAAAAGTTTTTGACGTTCTCTTTTTTCAAAAAGGGAACAAAAAGAGCTTGACTACGCAAGATACGAAAGAACCTGATTTCTCTCTTCACTTTGCCTGCACTTGTCCTGAATCACAAGCAGAATTGGCATTTTTGGTTATAATGAGTGTATCCTTGTTCAACAATCTTTACGGGGGTCACATGGCATCGCCAACTTTACAACAGGGCATCGAAGCCGTTCGTGCCGGGCAACATGACGAAGGCGCACGCTTGATCCGCATCGCGTTGAAAGAACAGGACATGCAACCGGGGGTGCGGGCGGTCGCGCTGATGTGGTTGGCTGAGACCCGCGATGATGTATCGTTCAAGATTGACTGTTACCAGCAGGCGAATCAAGCTGACCCGAACAATCAAGATGTGAACCAGCGTCTCAGTTACTGGATGTCGCAACAATTGCCCGATAACAACCCACCCGCGCAAAATCCCCAACAGGGCAATCAGGGCTACGGTCAGGATACGCCGCCGCAGGGCATGAATCCCCAGCAAGGCAATCAGGGCTACGGTCAGAATACGCCGCCGCAGGGCAATCAGGGTTACAATCGTGATGCGTTTTTCCAGCAGGGAAGCCCACAGAACACGCCGCCGCAGGGCATGAATCCCCAGCAGGGCAATCAGGGTTACAATCGTGATGCGTTTTTCCAGCAGGGAAGCCCACAGAATACGCCGCCGCAGGGCATGCCACAACAACAACAATTCAACCCGCAGGCATCACGCCCACAGCTCGAACAACCGATTTACTTGCAGAAGCCTCAGCGCACCGTCGGCGTCATCGGTGGGCCTAACGGCGCGGGTACGGGCTTCTTCGTGACGCACACCGGCTTGGTGGTGACGACGCGCTATGTCGTCGGCGGTGAGCTCGACGTTGAGATTCATCTGCTCGATGGGCGACAATTACAGGGCGATGTCGTGCGCTCGTTTCCGGAGTTCGATCTCGCGCTGGTGCAGGTCAACGTTCAGCTTGAACGCCTGACTCCTGTGTCGCGTAATCCTAATATTCCTGAAAACATGACCTTGACGGCGGTCACCCACAGCGGGCAGGGCTTACGCACGAACAAACGAACCACCCGCCACCGCACCGCGCCGTACTGGTTCCCGACGATCATCAATCATCTCTTGGATGCTGGCGGCAATCCTATTTTCAATACTGATGGCGAAATCGTCGGCATGTTGACGCAAAACGCCGGTCGTAACAGTGGCTACATCTACGGCTTGAATATCGGCAAGATTTTACACAGCGTGCATCAATATCAGCAAGAGCTATCCCAGCAAACGACGCGCACGACCTATTGCAATGCCTGTGGCATCATCAGCCGTGCGCCGGCGGTCGGCGGCTTCTTCTGTGAGAATTGTGGGCATACCCTGCCGTATGCACAGGATATGGTGCGTTACCCACAACCGAATATGATCAGCCTATATGGCGAGAACGTGCATCGTCCCTGCCCGGAATGCCAATCGCGGGTCGGGTTTTATAACGGGACGTGTATGCGCTGTGGCTATGATTTATGAGCCACGCCCGCCTGTCAGGCTACAAAAACTAAATTGGTCAAGTCGTAGGGCAGATATACACGATATTTTTTGAGGATAAGATAGCATGTTTGGTGGATCGAGACGTAAACGACAATCATCCTTAGACCGCCACGCGCAGACGGTCGAGATAATTTTGCAGGATTTAGGGGTCGATCTTAATCAGGCGCGGATGTCGACCGATGGGGGCTACGGCTGGAGTTTCCAGCGCGGGTCAGCCTTGATCGAAATCTATCTGACCGAGCAGGGCGGGCGCGAGTATTTTCAGGTCTTATCGCCACTGTTGCACGTCCCGGCCGGCGGGCTACTGCCGCTTTATCGACATCTGCTAGAGCTGAATCTCTCGTTGACGAATGCCTCGATTGGCATCTATCTCGATGTGGTCTACGTCTTTAACGAGCGCCCGCTCGAAGGCTTAGACGCGACCGAAGCCGATCACATCATCGAGAATATCTCGAAGTACGCCGATGATCTCGACAATCGCTTGATCGAAGAATTTGGCGGGCGGCTGTACGGGCAAGTCTAGCACGCACAACCGGTCAGGCATCCGGCGGCGATGACTCCTCGTCTGCGTCGGGTGCGGGCGTGTCCGGCTCGCTCTTGTCCGCATCATCCAGTTTGAGCGTGCCTTTACTCCGCAGTTTGCGCGTACTCAACGAAATTTTAGGCGATTCACGCTTCGGCTGATCGTCCGCGAGATCAATCGTCGCTTTGTCGCGCGGTGATTGCTTGCGCCTCTCGCGTGCAAGTTTGCGCTGTGCCATCTCGGTCAGCTTGTCTTCGCGTGTCTGTGCGTCAAGCTTGGGCGATGTATCAAAGCGCATCGTCTTAGGCGTGCCGCCATCGTCATCTTGATCGAAGTCGATACGTGTGGCGGGCGCTTGCTGTGGGCGCGGGGTGGTCTGTTCGTCGTCGCCGGCATCGTTGGCATCGTTGCTCGCTGGCTCGTCTTCGTTGATTGCTTGTGTGGGGGCGTGGTGGACGCGAGCATCGCGCTCACCGAGGCGGGTGGGTATCTCATTCATAGCGGGGCGCTCGTCAGTGATCGGCTCGGGTCTGGTTTGCCAGTCATCGTCAACGCCCACCTTCGTTTGCATATCCTCATTGACGGGCTTCGTTGCGCGCTGACTGCGCTCAATATCGACTTCGCCCAGCTGGGTTGGCATCTCGGCGCGTTCGGTCGTCGGCTCGTCGGCATCTGCCGAGGTGAACGGTCGCGTGCCCGTCGGCTCTACACTGTAGAGGCGCGTGCCCATGTCTAGCTTCTGCGTGCCCGGCTTGTTGGTCGGGGGGGATTTCGTCACGGGGGCTTGTGGTGGCTCGGTGTCCGCCTCCATGACGGGCACAGTTTCCGGTTCGGGTTGCAACCATGCGATGCGCGGCAGTTGGAAGCGCTCAGACTCCATCAGGTGATATTTAGTCTTCAGCGCGAAGAACATCAGCGCGACGTTAGTCACGGCGAAAACCGTCATACTGCCGTAGATTGGCGTGAAGATCGCGACGAAGTACCAGCCTGCTAGCAGAAGGGCCAGCCCAATCGCGCCCCACAGCTGGTCTTGCTGAGCCCCCCACACGAATAATCCCAGCACGGCTGACCACAGACTCCACAATACCAGCACACTGATGCTGACGGTCAATCCCAGTGCATCTAACGTGAACTGTTCAAGCAGAGGGGGATAGTAACCCCGTGCCGCCATGTACTGCATATTCACGGCGTCGAACACGAAACCGCCCACGAGAAAGACAACCCCACTCGCCAGCAAGCCATCCGCGCCCCATTTCGCCCAGCGATACGCCGCCAAGGCGAAGACGAAGGTGATAAAGGCCCATAAGCTCCAGCCAAGTGCCCACGCTATATCGACCTTCATCGAGAACAGCGCGAGAATACTGCTCATGCCCGTCAGAATCAGCGTGTAAATCAGCATGAATGCCAGCCAACCGCCGCGCTCTTTGATTTGCTTGGGCTTGCCAACCCACTGATACCAGCCCAGCAATAGGCCCTGCAAATTGGCACCGATGGCGATCACGATCATCATCGGGATGCCGATGGTGTAGATTTGTGTCAGATCGTCAACGTGGAAAATCGGTTGTAGATCGTTGCGAACGGTCTCGCGTCCATCGCGCACGACTACCGCCGGCGAGAGCGCGACGCCGTCGTAATACGGCGGCAAGACCCACGCCGGTTGTCCGGGCGGAACCGGCACGGTGAGCGCACGATCGTCAAATTGCCATTGCAGTGCGTTGGTGGCGATCACAAAACTCGCGATCGCCGTGAGGACGAAGGTGATCCCACTGCGGCGCGATAACCAGTAAGTGGCGAGCGTGCCGCTGGCAACGGTGACGAGGAAGAGGATAATCAGCGTGTCGAAGGTGATCGGCGTGCCGGTGCGAATTTGATCGAGCAGGCGCGCATAGGTCAGCCACACGCCGCCCGTCCACAGCACGCCCGCGCCCGCGCTCATCAGCATCTTAGCAGAGGTCGGCAAGCGCAATTTATAGGTCGCGCTGATCGGCGAAAGATACGACGCACGCCAGCCACAAATCGCCCCGATCACCAGCCCGAAGAGCGCGATGGCGATCACTGGCGTGCTAGCCGTGCTGTAATAGATATGATGCGCGACCAGAAGCGGGAAATAGACGACGACTGCTGTGAAGAGAATCGCCATCCACCCGCGCAATTCTAGCACGGCGGCGCCGACCAGCGCGAACGCCAGCGCGAAACCGGCGAAGCGCGTCAAATCCCAGACGGGCGTGAACTGCAAGAACAACCACATGAAACCGGCATACGAGAGCGTGCCCATCAAGAAACCTGTGAACGAGAAGAGCAACAATCGTGACCACCATGACCAGAACCCGCGCAGGCGCCGCGCCACTTCATTGGTCAGGGTGTAGGTGAGCGCGATGAATAGCCCGAACACGATGCCGATCGCTAGCGTGTTCGCCCAGCGCTGGGCATCGAACAGAGCTTGACTGCGAAAGGTGCTGTAGACGTATTCGCCCATAGCGATCCAACCTGCCAGCAACACCACCAGAAAGCGCACGATCGTATCGAGCGGGTTCTGTGCCAGACGGCGCAGGGTATTGGTCAACCAGGCATAGGCGCGGGCTTGTGGGCTGACGACAGCCGGCAGGGCGGGCGTTTCGTCGCGCACCAATGCCAGCGCGTCCAGCGCGCCGGGACGATCGTTTTTCTGCTCGGTGGCGATGAGTTCGATCGCTGTCAGCGAGCGAATACGTCCGACTGTCCGCGCGGCGAACTCGGCGACGGCGGAATCAGCATCGAAGGTCGTCTGGGCAATCAACTGATCGACTTCTTCAGAATAGACCACGCGCAACCAGACAGTCGCCCGACTGACCTGAATGCCGAGCCCGTTTAAGGTCGATGAGACGCGCCCCGACTCGGTCAGACGCTGGATTTTTTCGTTATCCATCGTCACGTCATAGCGTTCCATATCTTCGGCACGCGTACCCAGCACGCGCAGGGCGGCGATTTTAGCGCGTTCGTCGGTCTCGATGGTGAGCGCCTGCGAGACCATGCGTGGAATTAGCATGTCATTCTGTGACTCGGGCAGGTGTTCGAGCCGTTCGAGGGCGCGGATACGGGCGGGTGGATTGCCACTGCGGAGCGCGTGCAGGCATACCCAGCGTCGATCAGTATTACCCATCTGTTTCCACCAGTAATGGATGTCGGCATCATATTCCAACGCGCCGCGCAACAACATCTGATACCCCTGCTGGTCGATCGTCAGTTGGTGTTGGCGTGCGTTCTTATAATAATCAGCCATCAACAGATAATGCGAGACTCCCAGCAAAAAGCGTCCGTTGCCGCCCTGCCACAGATGCCGCGCCTTGCTGTAGATGCTCTCGGCTTCGGCGAGGCCCGCATCCTCATCGCCCGTCGCCACATCGTACATATCGAATTCGATCGGCACGTCCTGCACGTCGATCGTCGGTTGCAGGACCGCGCGCAACCCGTCGATGATGTCGCCGTGGCGCATGTAACGCTGGTCGGGATTTTGCATCGTACCTTGGCGTAAAATCTGCGTCACGTCGCTGGGCAAGTTCGCGTCAAAGTGCGATATTTCGGGCAGTTCATCGCCCGATTGTAACTGACGGATGGCGAGCGGTTCACTGCCTTCAAACGGCAGTTGCCCCGTGAACATGTGGTAGAGCATTAGGCTGAAGCTGTAAATATCGACCTGTTTGGTCAGCGTCTTGGCAATGATTTGCTCCGGCGCCATGTACAAGAGCGTGCCACTGCCGGGATTGCGCGCGTGTCCGTCAGGGTCGAGGGCGGTCGCCAGCCCGAAATCCGCGAGATAAGGCACGCGCGCGCGATCAAGCAGGATATTCGCCGGTTTCAAATCGAGATGAATCACCTGCTCATCGTGGGCATAATCCAGTGCCTTAGCGATCGCGTCGCCCATCTTCAGCACTTCTAGCGGGTCGATTGCGTCGACCATCAGCACATCTTCTACCGAGCCACCGGTGATGTAACGCATGACGATATACAGGTTGTTCTCATGCTCGCCGAAGTCGTAAATGGGCAGGATGTGCTGGTGTTCCATCTGGGCGATGGTCTGTGCCTCTTGCTTGAAAAGCGTCACGGGGTCGAAGCGATCAGAAATACTGGATGAGATCGTTTTGATCGCGACTAATCGTTGTAGGCGTTCATCACGGGCTGACCAGACATCCGCCATGCCCCCGCGCCCGATATGCTCGATGACGTGATATTGATCCTTGATCGTTGCGCCGATTTCCATTGCTCTCCGCGCCCTCTTTCCTCATTTGTCAGGGTTACCCCTATCATACGGGGCTTACGACAAATGCACAAGCACCCCCACCACTGTGAGGTCACTTTTTCCGCCGCAAGCTCAAGCATCGCGGCTAGGTGGACTTACCTTGCGAGTAGCCAGAGACTTTAGGCACTGCTGATGGATGATTTTGCACCGCATTCATACGTCAAACATCTTCGGACAACGCAGGCCTTGTCCCTACGGACTATCACGGGTTTTGTCAGGACGATGCCGGCATCGTCCGCCACTGATTTCGGGTGAGGGCTTGATCTTATTCATCAGACCCTGAACGCTAAAGGCTGTCTCAGATTGAGTCACGGTCGGCGGGCGGCGCACCCCAACCGCCGCCGCCGGGAGTTGCGATCCGCACGCGGTCACCAGCGTGAACGGTGGTCGTGTACTTACTGCCGACGGTCTGCGCGTCGCCAGAGCGCATCACGGTGTTTGCGCCCGTTGCGCCAGCGGCACCACCGCGCACGCCATAGGGCGCACGGGTACGCCGCTCGCTATTGAGCGTGATTGTCGCCCGCGATAAAAATTCGTACTCGCGCACAATACCCTCACCGCCGCGATGTTGTCCCTCGCCGCCGCTGTTCTCGCGCAGGCTATAGCGAAGCACGCGCATCGGGTACACGCGCTCTAAGGCTTCGACCGGCGTATTCATGGTGTTGGTCATGTGGCTTTGACGACCGCTGAGTCCGTCGCCCCAGGGCGCTGCGCCGTGACCGCCACCGATCGTCTCGTAGTAAACGAACTGCCGCTCATCGACGGTGCCGCCGACGGTGACGTTGTTCATCGTGCCCTGTGATGCCGCCGGGATCACAGCCGGCAAGGCTTGTGCGAGCGCCCCCAGCACCGTATCGACCACGCGCTGACCGGTCTCGGTATTGCCGACGCCGACCGCCGCCGGAAAGCGCGGATTGACGACACTCGCCGGCGGCACGTGGACAGTCACCGGACGAAAACAACCATCGTTGACCGGCACATCATCATCGGCGAGCAGGCGTACACAATACCATGTCGCACTGCGGACGATCGCCGGCACAGCATTCACATTACCGGCGACCTGTGGCGCACTCCCTGCAAAATCGACCGTCATCTGCTTGCCGGTGACTTGTATCGTCGCTTTAATCGGAATCTCGAATTCGCTTTGTCCGTCGCCTTCCAGCGCATCTTGATAGCTATACGTGCCATCCGGTATTGACTCGATGATGCTCTGCGTCATGCGGTGCGAGTAATCCATCAGCGCGCTGGCGTGGTCAATCGTCGTCTCGATGCCCTGGGCGATCATCACATCCCGCAGGCGCGATTCGCCGACGCGATGGGCGGCGAGTTGCGCTTCGATATCGCCGACGCGCTCTTGTGGGGCGCGGCTATTCGCCATCATCAACGCCATCGCGCCTTCGTTAATCCACCCGCTCAAGCGCAGTTTAAGCGGCGGGATAATCAAGCCCTCTTGATATAGTTCGGTACTCAAGGGCAGTGATCCCGGCGACATCCCGCCGACATCGGCATGATGGGCGCGACTGGCGACGAAGAATACCAGCTTGCCACCGGCGAACACCGGCGAGACCATCGTAATATCGGGCAGGTGTGTGCCGCCGCGATAGGGATCGTTCAGCACGATCACATCGCCGGGGAAGAACTCCTCGAAGGCGTTCACGGCGTATTCGACCGAGGCGGGCATACTGCCGAGATGCACCGGAATATGTGCCGCCTGTGCCACCATCCGCGCCTCAGCATCGAACACAGCACAGCTAAAATCGAGCCGCTCGCGGATATTCGGGCTGAAGCTGGCACGTTGCAGAGCGAGTCCCATTTCTTCGGCGACGCTGGCAAACAAATTCTTGAAGACTTCGAGCGAGATGGCATCAACGGGCATCGTCAATCGCTTTCTGCTGTGTCATGTTGCGCGCGATCGCGATCGCGCTCGTCTGTCTCAAGGCGATTTTTAGCGCGTAGTTCACGGCGGGCGCTCTCATGATCGAGTTCATCCCATGCGAGCGTCTCTGCGCCGAATTGGTCGGCTTCGACGCGCAAATTTTCGACCTTGCGCGCGTACAGCGTCGGGCTGAGGCCGCACCAGATTTCATCGCGATATTCACCATAGACGAAGCGTGCCTGCTCGAACGAGCGCAGGGCATTGCGGTCATCGGCGTAGGCGAGTTGCTGAGCGAGACTCAAGCTGTTGACGTACAGTTGTTCCACGCGCCGCAGGACGTAATCGGGGCGGGTGCGACTGTCGAAGATGGCGACGACCGTCTCGGGCTGGTCGCGCATCTCATCGCGGAAGTAGCGCCATGTGATTAACCACGCGCTCTTACTCTCGGCAACGGTCTGATAGATTCGGGGGGTATCGGCGACTTTCATCCGCATCTGGTACGTTCTCCATGCTAGTAAAAATGCCATAGGCTTCGTGTCCTGATTGTGGCTGGTGATGCAGGCGCACGACCTGTACGCCACGTATGATGTTTAATATGCGTGTGATTGTATGTCAAATATTCAGGAATGTCCAACACAACGTGATGCGCCCGAATCGCGTATACTATGATTAGGGACTACGAGAGACTCGGCAGAGGGTGGTTTCTTTGACCCACGTTCTAACGGATTGTAACAACGGGCGAACTATAGCGCGTCCATTGTGTAGTGGGTTGGCTAGAGCAAACCCTTGCAAGAGTCCTCATGACAACTTGTTCGTAGACCCTACAACTAGAACGTAATCATAAAGATAGAGAGTATCACAAAATGGTTGAGTCCTTACTCGTGATCGTGACGCTAGGCGTGATGGCGGCATGTCTCCTGTTGATCTTGATACCGGCGGTGCCGGTCTCGGTGTTACAATGGGCGATTGCGATCATCTTCGGCGCGTTGACGGGCTTCGAACGTCTGCCACTGTGGGCCGTCGGCATGACATCTCTACTCGCCCTGCTGGGGTCAACATCGGGCTTATGGTTGCCCATATTCGGGCTGAAGGGCAATCAGATTTCGTGTATGGGGATGCTGGCATTTTTCATCGGTATGATCGTCGGGTCGGGCTTGATCCCGATTCCCTTCGTCGGCACGATCATCGGCGGTGTTGTCGGTGTGATGCTCGTCGAATACGTCTATGCCGATACCGCACAAGCCCCCAAGGGCAAAGGCAAGCGCGGCGCACGACCATCGCGCCGGATGAGCAGTGGCGCACGCATGAACCACGCCAAACGGCAGGGGCGAGCCGCGCTCAAGACGATTCTGCTGAGCATGATTGCTGAGTTCGTGTTCGCGTCCTTGATCGTGATGACGGTGTTCATCGCCATCGTGCAGACGAGCTAAGCGTCGCGCTCTAGAATCAAGTTGTAGTAGCCATCGACCCGCGCCGACCAGCCCGCTGCGACGTACACCGTACTATCCAACTGGAACACGAGTGCTTCGCCGTTGAAGCGTGCGCCGGCGGGTAACTTCTCGCGGTCGTAGTGGTCGATCGTGCCGCCAAGGGGCGACTCTTGTGTCCCGAGATAGGCATCCTCAGCCGTCGCCGTCTCATCGACTGGTACAGCTTCGAGCGTCGGCTTGTCGATGTGTCCGATTGCCTGCAAGCGCAAATTGACAATCTCGACCGGACGCTGATCGAGCGCGTGCCCGTAGGCGTTGCGGTGCGCGGCGTGGAAATCGGCGCGGGGATCATCGCCCAGCGGCAACGTCAACTCGTGCGCCTGTCCTTGATAGCGCATATCCAGCAACACATCAAACTGCATCGCGTCATCGGCGATGCCCTCACGCTGTAAATCGGCACGTCCACGCACGAGTAAATCGTCTTTTTGCGCCTCGATGTACGCGCGGCTCTCATCATCGACTACCCGTAGAATCGGCGTGCTGTGGTCAATCTTGACATCAGCGACCAGCAATCCCAGCGCACATAGCACCCCCGGATAACGCGGCACGAGTACCCGTTCCATATCGAGGCGATCAGCAAGATCACAGGCGTGCAGAGCGCCCGCACCGCCGAAAGCCATCAGCGTGAACGAGCGTGGATCGTAGCCCCGCGCCACCGAGACGCGCCGCAGGGCGCGGTCGATATTGACATTTGCGACATCAATCACGCCTTTCGCCGTGTCAATCGCGCTCATGCGGGTTTGCTGGGCGAGTTCGTCGAAGGCGGCGCGGGCTGGATCAATGTGCAGGCGCATCTTGCCCCCCAGAAAATGCTCCGCAGAGAGCCGACCGAGTAGGGCATTGGCATCGCTGACGGTGATCGCAGTGCCGCCTTGCCCGTAGATGATCGGGCCCGGCTCCGCCCCCGCGCTCTCAGGCCCTACGCGCAACGCGCCGCCGGCATCGACGCGCGCGATACTGCCGCCGCCCGCGCCGATCGTCTCAATATCGAGGAAGCGCGACCGCAGGGGCAAGCCGTCGATGGTGCTGGTGGATGCCATGCGTGGCGCGCCCGGACAGAGCGCGACATCAGTCGATGTGCCGCCCATATCGAGCGTGATAATCTGCTCGTAGCCCGCGAGTTGTGCCAGATGAAACGCGCCGATCACACCAGCCGCCGGCCCACTCAGCGCGGTGTTGATCGCTTGGCGGTAGATGCGTCCGGCACTCATCACGCCACCGTCGCTCTTCATGATGCGTAGGGAACTGTGAGCGGGCAATTCGTCGGCAAGGTGCGAGATATACCGCGCCATCTTGGGGCGCACGTAGGCTTCAAGGGCGGTGGTACTCGCCCGTTCGTATTCGCGAAACTCCGGCAGTACGTCGCTGGATAAGATCACCTGCCATGCGTCCAGCAGACCGCGCGCGACGATGCGATCCCGAATTGCTTGCTCATGGCGCGGATTGATGAAGCTATAGAGCAGGCAGACGGCAATCGCGTCGATTGCCTGCGTGGCGAGCGCATCTAACACCCGCTCGAGCGCGTCCATGTCGAGATCGATCAGGATATTTCCGTGATGATCGAGGCGTTCGGGGATGTCGTAACATCGCTCACGCGGGATCAGTGGCGCGGGCAGTGTCGGGTGCAGGCTGTACAAATCCGGTCGGTTCTGTCGCCCGATCAGCAATACATCACGAAAGCCCGCGGTCGTCAGCAGGGCGATGCGTGCGCCTTTGCGCTCTAAAATCGCGTTGGTGGCAACGGTTGACCCGTGCGCGACCTGCGTCAGCGTGTCTAAACCTGTTGGCGTGATCGTGGTCAACCCGTCTAACATCGCCTGCGCGGGGTTACGGGGCGTGCTGAGCAACTTATGAATGCGTAAATGTCCCGCATCGCTCAGAATAAGATCGGTAAACGTACCGCCAATATCAACGCCGACTAACATACATCACGCTCCATCTGTTGCTTTATGACAAATGGGGTTAATTATAACTTATTCGGCGTGTTGTTGCTGTAGCCATTGCTCGGCGGCGACGTCTTCGGTGAAGAAAGATAAATTCACCGGTGGATCGAGTAACTCCGCCATCATCGGGTAAATATCGAGCACATCCGTCTGTGGATGGCGCACGAACGCGAGATGAATCTCGGGCGGGGTCAGCTGGGGGTAGGCGCGGTTGTAATCGCTGAGGACTTCAAACATCGCTCGAATAGGGAAGGTGGGTGCTTGGCGTGCATCAAGCAAGAGACAGATCATACCTGTGTTGTACCACTCGCGCGCGAGTTGGATGGCTTCGATGTGGTTCGCCCACTGCTGAATCGCCGCACGCGTGCCCTGCATGAAAGTGAAGACGTGGGTATCATGCTCTAGCTTACGATAGTGGCACAGCATGTTATCTGCTGTTTGACTCATAGCTGAGTATCCCTTACTGAACGCGTATAGCTCTCGTATTACGTTCAGTATATCGAAAAAGGGCTGAATATAACCTTAACGATAGACTGTCGGCTAGAATTTATGCAAAACTTACAGGCTCATATGCTTTTCGGTGGTCTCCCTAAATAGAGCAGGTGAGGACAGGAACACACATATTGCTGAAAGGAAGTGACCCCACGCTATGTTCGTGAAGAAACCGTTCACGACAAATACCCTTATCCGATCGATATTCGCGCCGAATGGCGCAAGAATACGATCTTCGTAACTACTCAGCCCTCACCCTAAATCCCTCTCCCGACCGCCACTATGTGGCTAGGAGAGGGACTTCAACCGTGCTTGTCTTGAGGGCAGAAGCTGGCGTAAATCAAT
>DAOTTV010000018.1:0-12213 GCA_034437755.1 Anaerolineae bacterium
GCTGTGATGACATCTCCATTGTAGATTGCTTCGCTTCTGACGCTGGCGCTGTGAAACCGAGTTCTTTGACATACTCTAAAAACTCAGCCCCCACCCACGGGAATAGCTCGAATAACACATCAAGATTGCCTGCACGCAAACTCGTGATAAGTCTGATGCCTTCACGAATCGTCTGTGAAAACAGTCTCTCATTTTTCAGAATTTCAATTTTATCAGCAATTGCCTCTTCAGCAGGCTTTGCTATGTTTAACCAGAAGCGATACATTAATCTGTAAGATTCATTTGCCATCAGAACGACCTTTGCGTATAATGCAAGTTGCATTAGCGATTGTATCACAACTAATGAATTAAATGCAATTACTTGCGAAATCTTAAATTTTTATATCGCTTGCAATGTGATCATTTAATTAGATGGTGGTTACTGGCGATTGTTCACAACCTTAATTCGCCAGCACATTTGGAGGCGTATATGTACCAAAGTAGTGATTTACAAAAATTCTTCAGTCGAAGTCCAGAAACCATTCGTCAGTGGGCTGATGAGTTCGCACGCCACTTATCCGATGCGGCGAATCCGCCCGAGGGCGTTCATAGAAGGTATGATGAACAGGATTTACTTGTCTTCGCCTTAATCAATGAGATGCGAGAGAGCAGAGCGCCTACAGAAGATATTCATGCTGCACTTGATGAGGGTGAAAGAGGGGAGTTGCCCGTTTCGGCATTCTTCAAGGAAAACGGAACAGAGCTAGCTATCAAGCTGTATCAAGCAAATACTGAAATTGATATTCTGCGAACACGTCTGGAAAAAATGGAAGCACAGATGGAAAAATACAAAGAAGAAAATATCCAGTTGAAAACTCGGATTGAAGAAATGGAAAAAAGGATAGAACTCGAAAAAGAAATCGCCGTTCTCAGAGCAAAACTAGAGATGCAAGAAAAGAAAGAAGCTCTTTAGGGATTTCACGTGGTAATTTTGCAAATTTACGATTCTGACGTGAAAAAGCACAGAAAAAGGGCGAAATACAGCCTAAATAGGGCGATTCCATCACAGAATATATGTTCACCACGCAAAGTCCTAAAGCCCCCCTACATCCTGCTTACGGCTGACATCCATCACCGTGCTGTTAATCAAACACCGCATCACCGCATCAGATACTCATCATACCCGCGTGTATGCGGACTTTTACGCTCATGCCACGACACTTGATGCGTCGTTGTTGGATGGTCATCACAATACGGACAGCGATACCGTTTCGGTCGATAATGAATCCCGACTTTATGATCTAAAATCGGCAAATGACGCAACTCTATCTCGCGTCCATAGCCATGAAATTTCTCGATTTCACGACCACACTCACGACAGTTTGTACTTGTCAGCGTACTTTCGACGGTGATGATGTAGTCGCCTGCTGGGTTGGTCTCCATCTTGAGAATTTTGACATTCGGCAGATCTAGCGGGAAGCGAATTTCAGATTGTTGGCTCATGATTGGCATTTCGGTAGAACCACAAAATAACGTGGTCTAGCAAAGCGGTATTAATGACAGTCCCACCGTGTGAGCGTTGGAGCAGGTCTTGAATCGTCTGTTCGTTGCCTTGCACAATACGACGAATAACTTGGAAAGGCCTGGTCGTGCGCTGTTTAACCACTTGCACAATCTGAATGCCTTGCCACGCGATGAGACGCGGGCGACCTTGTTTGCCAGTGCGATGAGGCGAGCGAAACGCCCTCTGGAAGGCTTTCACATAGCTTACCAAGCCATCTACCGCCAGCAACAGGTCACGACACAGTGCCACCTGTCGAATTTTGGTGACTAACTGCTCAATCAAATTGCTATCGCGCTTGGGACTCACCACACCACCCAACCACAAACGAGTGGATACCATCATCGCCAATGCCATCCAGATCGTGCCACCGCGTGTCTTGACCTTGATTTCATCGGCTTGCACGTGTTGTAAATCCAATTGACTTGTCCCAATCACAGACTCATGCACCCGTTCACTCTGTTCACCAGATTTCAACCACCATGACCGCACGGTGCGCTCATCCAAGCCCATCGCCTGAACAATCGCCTGCACCAGACAACCAAATGCTAGCAAGGTCACCACGATCACAAATAGCTTGGGGTCACTCTTGAGACTGTACAAGGCCGTGCCTGTCGTCACACTGAATGTCTTGCCACAGGTCTTGCATTTGCATCGCTTTTCTTCTTGGCTTTGGAGCGTCTTTATCCATCTATTTCAGATTGACTGAGTATTAGCTCTACGATGCTATTGACTGGTGTTGTAGAGCTAGAAAGCAAAAGGAATACGAGATCATGTCAGAGGCACAGAAACCGAAGCCGACTCGTCGCCGCTTCACTGCCGAAGCCATGGCTAATGCCAGAATGCCAGCACACCTATTTGAAATTGTATCCACATATGTTATAATCACAAATCATATAATTGGTTAATAATGAATGACGCATAGGTTCAAGCAATGGATTACAACACGGTTGCAGTTTTACACCAGACTGACCCTGCAATTGCGGCATTGCGTAAAGAATGGTTACCTCTCGCGGTTAGCTTCTTACATCAAGCATTCAAAACCAAACACCTCGTTTTACTCCCATACGACTCCTTTAAAGAACAATTTGAGACCTATCTCGATTATGTGAACGCGACATTGCACGAGGATGATCAATTTCGGGCAAGTGCTGATGATTACATCAATCGCTGGAGTCGGGAAGATGACCTCATCCGCATTCAAGCGCGGGACGAGGGCTACATTGTGCAACTATCGCCATCTGCAGAGCGGATCATCGGCTGGTTCGATGCGATGCAAAACAAGGAGATGATCGGCACGGAATCCCGCCTGCGGAATATTGTAGCGCTCTTAGATGAAGTCGTCACGCAAAGCACTGAAGACGTCGAAACGCGCTTGCGACAACTTTACGAGCGGCGCGATGAATTGGATGCTGAAATCGCGCATATTGAAGCAACACACGAAGTCGAAGGCTTGAGCGACGTACAAATCCGCGAACGCTTGAACAACATCAGCGAGCTAGCCAACCAATTATTGCGTGACTTCAGCCGGGTGGAAGACCGCTTCCGTAATATGGCGCGCCATATCCAACAAGCCCAACTCGACCCGGCCGCCCGTCGCGGCGACATTCTCGGCACGGCGCTCGATGCTGATGAACAGCTTGAAAACAGCGACGAAGGGCAAAGCTTCCGCGCCTTCTACGAAATCCTGACGCATCCTGAGCAACGTGCGACGTTTGATGCATTGATTACAGCCGTCTATGACACCTCCCGTCTATCAACATTCGTCGAAGATAACCGGACGTTACAACGCTTGACGTCACATCTGCTCGATTCGGGCGAACGAGTCAATCAGTCCAATCAGCGCCTTGCCGAGCATCTGCGGCGGGTGGTCGATACGCGCAACGTGACCGAGAGTCGCCGCGTGCAAGCGCTCGCGCGCGAGATTAAGCATGTCGTCGGTCAACTGGATGAACGACATCTATCGGACTGGGTGCGGCAACGTCGCCCGTTCATGTACATCGAGGGCGACCCCGCTATCGACTTGCCATTAGAACGCCCGCTTTACGACCCGCCCGAACAAATCATCGCGACCGAGCGCCCGCGAACGGCATCAACAATGGTTGATGCGGAAGCTCTCGTCGCGTTGTACGATACCTTTTATATCGATCAGGACTTATTGCAAGATAACATCACACGCGCACTGATGAGCCACCATGAAATCACACTGGCGCAGTTGGTGAATAGCTACCCGATCACACAGGGCATGGCAGAAGTCGTCGCGTATCTGGTGATTGCGGCTAAAGACGCGCATCATGCGATTGACCGCACCCAATACGATGCCATCACGATCACGACGGAGAGCGACAATACCCCGCGCGAGATCATCGTGCCCCGTATTATTTTCCGCAGGCAACCCCAGTTAGAGGCGACGCATGTCTGAACAAACAATCAAAATTGAACCTTATGCCGGCGCGATTCGCAAATTACTGAAAGGTGTCGTTTATCATGATGACGCGAGCTGGTCGCAATTGCGCGATTATGAACTCGCAATTCGTGAGTATCTGGGGCAAATCGGCTTGAGCTTGCATCTCGATGAAATCGGCGGTTTTGCGTATCTGCGCGATATAAGCCGCGATGATGATAGCCGCGACTCCTTACCGGCATTGACGACACGCCAGAAATTATCCTTCGTCGATACGCTGTTGCTGGTACTCCTGCGCGAACGACTCGACGAACACGAAAGGCGCGACTTAGACGGGACGCGCCTCATTCTTAAAGAAGAAGAAATCACAGAGATGGTGATGGTCTTCATGGGCGATCATCCCGATGCGCGCAAAGTCGAGAGTAATGTGAGTACGAGCGTTAATCGTCTCGATGATTCCGGCTTTTTATCAAAGCGCAAGGATGGACGCTACGAAGTGCGCCCGGTGATACGAGCGAAAGTCAGTGCCGATGAACTCGACCATATTAAAACGCGCCTCGCTAATTACCTCGATATGAATAGTGATACGGATAACAGCGATGATGAATAATGTTTTCGATCAGGCATCTGGTTTTCGGTTAGCACGTCTGGAGATTTACAATTGGGGCACGTTCGACGGCCAAATCTGGGTCATGACTCCCGATGGGCAAACTGGTGTGCTCACCGGAGCGAACGGCTCTGGTAAATCGACCGTCGTCGATGCTCTGCTGACCCTGCTGGTGGAAGGGCGACAGCGCAACTACAATCTCGCATCCGGCGCGGGCAATAGCCGCGAGCGCTCTGAGCGAACCTACGTGCGCGGACAGTATAGCCGTTCGCGCGGGGAAAATGTCACCAGCGCTAAGGCGAATAACCTGCGCGGATCGAACACGCACACGGTGTTACTCGCCGTGTTCCACGATTACAAGACCGATAAGACCGTCACGCTGGCACAAACGCTGTGGATTAGTAGCTCTGATCGTGTGGATAAGCATTACTACGTGGCATCGGTCGATCTCGAGATTGAGACGCACTTCCCACAACGGCACATCAAGAAGAGTGATTTGCCAGCGGGTGCCAAACGTTACAACACGTTCAACTCGTATATTGCCGCGGCGCGCAAGGCGCTGGGCTTAGGCGGGCGACCAAAAGCCCTCGACTTGTTCAACCAGACAGTTGCTGTGAAGGATATTTCTAGCCTCAATCAATTTGTGCGCGATCATATGCTTGATAAGGGTGACCCTGAAGCTAAGGTCGATGGCTTGCGCGATCAATACCGCGAACTGAACGAAGCGCACGCCTCGATCCAACGCGCTGGACATCAGGTCGAGATTTTGTCGCCGCTCGTGATAGCCGCCGCAGATTATCGCGATTATGATGAGCGCATCGTGCGCTACGAAGCCGCCAAAGATCTCGTGCCATTCTACGTAGCAGATCAAGCCCAGCGCTTGCTAACTGATGCGATCCGGCGCGCACAGAGCCAGCACGACGCCCAACAAAGTCGCCTCGATAGCGTCAATGCTGAGTTGGCTAGCCTGCGCCGTGAGTTAGAGGACGTGCAAATTGCGATCGCGCAGGATAGCGTCGGACAACGCAAGCGCGAACTCGAAGGCAAGATTCAACCGCTCAAGCGCGAGATTGCGTCGCTCAAACGTCAAGCAGAGCTTTACGATGCTAATGCGCTCGCGCTCGATCTGCCAAAGTATCACAATGAAGATGATTTTTATAACAATCGCGATCATGCCGAGATGCTACAGCCTGAACTGGATGCTAAAATCGCAGACTTAACCCAAGCGCGGGACGAAGCTCTCATCGAGCGTGAATGGCTAGTGAAACAGGGCAAAGAGCTCGATAAAGAGATTCAATATCTGCGCGATAACCTCAGCAATATTCCCGAAAAAGTGGCGCGGGTACGGCAGGAGATCGCCACAGCACTAGGCATCGAAGTCGATGAGTTGCCATTCATCGGCGAATTGCTGAAAGTGCGCGATGAGGATCATGACTGGGAAGGCGCAATTGAACGCCTGCTACACAGCTTCGCACAAGAACTGATCGTGCCGCGTGATCTCTATCCACAGGTGAGCCAGTACGTCAACGAAACGAATCTCGGGTGGCGCTTGGTTTATCGACAGGTTGAGCCACACGCAAAAGCCAATCGCCTGCCCGACAGACGCGAGACCAAAATCGAGGGCGCGATGGCTTACGATAAAGTGCAGATTCGTCCTGATACACCATATCAAGATTGGTTGGCATATGGCTTGATGCGTCGCTTTGATTACGTGTGTTGTACAGATATTGCGGCGTTTCGACGTGCAGACCGTGCCATGACGCAGACAGGACAAATCAAGCATAATGCATCGCGCCATGAGAAGGACGACCGCCGCGACTTACATAATCGTCGTAATTATGTGCTGGGGTGGGATAACCGTGATAAGTTACGCCAGCTCGAAACCGAACTGGACGACATTTCGCGCCAATTGACGAAGCTCGAAGAGGAGATCACCCGCATCGATCGCGATTTACAACAGGCGCGGGCTGATATCGCGACCGTTCAGAAGCTATTGACTGTGCAACGCTTCAATGAGATTGACTGGCGCTCGCGTCAGATAGAACTTGATCGCTTACAGCAACAACTCGCGGATTTACAAGAGCAAGCGCAACAACTGCGTAATCTTGAAAAACAACGCGACCTATCCAAACAACAGATTGCGACCAGCGAACAACAACGCGATAGCATCAACGGCAAAATTGCGACCTTACGCAACCAAATCGAACGGTATGAGAAAGCGCTGGAAAAAGCCGAGCATCAGCTGAAACAAGCCAGCGATGAAGACCTGCGTGTCTGGGAACACGTGCGCGATGTTATCGAGGATGCTGATAAAGAAGAATTGACGATTGACCGCTTAGAAATTCACGGCGATAAGTTACAAAACTCGCTACAGAGCAGTATCAGCAACTTCCGCCGTTATCAAACCGACCATAAAGCGACGATTCTCGACGCTATGAATCGCTTCCGACGCGAGTATCCCGATGAAGGCGCGGCGCTCACGGCGAGCGTCGAATCTCTGCCTGATTTCGAGCGTATCCACGAGCAGTTGCAGACCGACGATTTGCCCAAGCACGAGGAGCGCTTCAAGCAAATGCTTGATCGTACAGTGACACGCGGCGTGCAGGCCTTCATGGCGAACCTCAGCGAGCAAGAGCGTGACATCGAGCGCAGTATCGAAGAACTGAACGAGTCGCTGGCACAGGTCGATTATGGGGGTGGGTCGCATATTCGTTTGCTGGCTGAGCCGAGCCGCGATGCTGAAATCAACGATTTTCGTCAGGTACTGCGGGCCTGTATCCCAGATGTCGGCGATAACTCGCCCACAGAACTAGAACGCGCTTTTAAGCATATCCAGGCGCTGATCGAACGTTTTGATAGTGATACTAATTGGATGCGACGCGTCATCGATGTGCGCCGCTGGCGCGTGTTCGCCGCCGAACAACTCGCGCCGGATGGCACACAAATCGACTATTACAGCGACTCATCGGGTAAATCAGGTGGGCAAAAAGCCAAACTCGCTTACACGATTTTAGGCTCAGCGATCGCTCATCAATACGGCTTACAAGACACTACGCTGACCGATAAATCATTCCGGTTCGTGGTCATCGACGAAGCCTTTAGCAAGCTCGATGATGATAACGCCCGTTTCGCCATGCAACTCTTCAATCAATTAGGGATGCAATTGCTGGTCGTCACGCCGATGCAACAACTGCACATCATCGAAGATTACGTCCACGCTTATCATGTGGTGGTCAACAACGAAGCCGGCAATCACTCGCGCCTCTACAACCTGACGCGTGCCGAATATCGTGACCAGCGACGACAGTTTCAAGCGCAGGCTGAAAATGCATGATTACCTATGAAGCGATCATCAAAAAAGCCGAGCGCAAATATAAAGACGTTCTGCGGGCGTGGTTGACAGGTGATGAGACGCTCTTTCCGCTTGAGTTTCGTGTCGGTCGCCTCTCGAAGGATTTGGAGGAACGGCGCAGGCAAATCGAGCAACTGCGCCAACGATCTAAGGAACAGGCAGAGCGTGGCTATGCGATCGTGTGGCAGACGGTCAACAAGCGCAATTTATCGACACAGACCACGCCACGCCGCATCATCATCGAGACCTTAGACGATTATCTCGCCCTACTCCGCCGTGTCACAGAATTCGACAATTTCACCCGCGACGCTGATAAAATCCGCCAGCAGTTCCCGACGTTAGGCGCGTGGCTACAGGCGCATCCGCAAACAGTCATTGACTATCACGGCGCGTGGGATGACTTGCTGACCGTGTGCGATTACTTCGTCAAGCATCCGCGTCCGAATGTCTACAGTCGCGAATTGCCGATTGCGGTGCATACCAAATTTATCGAAAAGCATGTGGGTATCCTGAGTGAATTGCTCGATGAAATCTTGCCTGATGACGCTATCACAGCGGATGAGAGCAATTTCAATATGCGCTATGGCCTCAAGACGAAGCCGATATTGGTGCGGATGCGTGTTCTCGAGGAACAACTGGACTGGCAATTCGGGCTACGGCTTGAGGATTTGACATTGCCTGTAGAGCAACTCGCGCATTTGCTCCGCGACCATCTGAAGCCGAAGCGCGTGATTATCGTCGAGAATCAGATTAACTTCTTGACCGTTCCGCAATTGCCGGCGGCGGTAGCGCTCTTCGGGGGTGGGTTTGGCGTGCAGGTCTTGTGTAATGTCGATTGGTTGGCACGGTGTGAGATCATCTACTGGGGCGATATTGACGCGCACGGGTTCCAAATTCTGTCAGACTTACGCAAAAATTTCCCACATACACGCGCGATTATGATGGATAGCGAAACACTAGAGCGATATGCCGATTATATCGTTCCCAGCAAGCAGACGCGCCGGGCTGATTTCGCTGGGCTGACACCAGATGAACTAGATATACTCTCTCATGTTCAAGAAAATAACTTACGTCTAGAGCAAGAGCATATCCCTCAGCAGTATGTGGTCTTACAGTTAAAACGGGCTCTCCGTTAATATGTGCCACGCGGTCACTGAAGGTATTAGGTTCATCCACGAACGTATTCAAGCGGGCGGCAAAGTGTATATTCACCGTGCCAGTGGGTTTCATCGTGCCCCTACGATGACTGCGGCATATCTTATGTCTACGGGCTTATCTATGGAGGATGCGCTCGCAACCATTCGAAGCGCTCGACCTTTTGCAAAGCCGATAAAATCGCAAATCGACGTACTAAAACGATTATCATCCGAAGTATAATGCGAGTGTTGCAAAGTTAGCATGCTTAAACGACAGAGGCGCGACACAAGTCAAGCGACTGTTACGGTAGAACCACAAAATAACGTGGTCTCGCAGAAAAGCGGGATGCCTTTCAAACTTGTTTCAACCAAAAAGCAAGATTTGGAAGAGACATGAACCCTCAAAACGAATTTTGCCCAAATATGGGTTGCTGAACCGCGTGTATGCGATGCTCTCCAAGATATGAAAGCCCGTGGCTTTGATGTCGAGAAATTTCGTTTGCGCCATACCAAACGCTTCGAACGCCTGTTGATTGTTCTCGTATTGCCTGCGTTCTGGATTTGGGGTGTGGCACGACGATTACGGGTCACGCAACAGATTCGCACACTAGTTGGCGACAGTCACCGAAAGCGCTACAGCCCTTTTCAACTGGCTTATCGCTGGCTCGAACGACAAATTACACAGAGACGAAGTACCATTCCTGACCCTAAGTATCAATTTGGGCTACTTGTATAAAACTGACAGGTCGTCAGCGTAGTCCCCAACAAAAACCACGCGAAATCCCAAAGAGCCAGACTTTAACCCATTGTGACCCTTTATCATCTTTTTAAATTTGCTATACTGAACGCAACCAAGCAAGGCGCACGCTGTGTCGCCTTGTTTTATATTGACACTCATACACGATGAGCAACAAAGGAGATGTCTTTGTGAGCGAAAAACCGGTACGTTTGCGCTTTGCGCCTAGCCCGACGGGTTCCCTGCATATTGGTGGCGTGCGCCTTGCGATATTTAACTGGCTTTATGCCCGTAAACATGGCGGTCAACATATTTTGCGGATTGAAGATACTGACCAGAAGCGCTACGTCGAAGATAGTGTACAGGGTATCCTGCGCGCGTTTGATTGGCTAGGGCTAACATTCGACGAAGGCCCGCACGTAGGTGGCGACTACGGCCCATACGTCCAATCTGAGCGCCTCGATCTGTATCAGCATTGGGCAAACTGGCTCGTCGACAACGGGCGCGCTTACAAAGCATTTGAAACTGCCGAAGACCTGCAACAGATCAGCGAAGAGCGGCAGAAAATGGGCTTGCCCCCCGGCTATGACGGGCGTGCGCGCAGTCTTACGCCGGAGCAAATTGCCGAATATGAAGCCGAGGGTCGTCCGTATGTGATCCGTTTTAAGATGCCACAGACCGGACGCACGATCTGCGAAGACGCGATTCGTGGCAAGGTTGATTTCGACAACGATCAACTGGTTGATACGATCCTCATGAAGTCTGACGGATACCCGACTTATCACCTCGCGCACATCGTCGATGACCACTTGATGGGTATCTCGCACGTCACGCGCGGTGTGGAGTGGTTGCCATCGTTTCCTTTACACTGGAATATGTGGGAAGCCTTCGGGTGGGAGCGTCCGATGTTTGCCCATATGCCCCTGATCTTGAAGCCGGAGGGCAAAGGCAAGCTGAGTAAGCGCGAAGCGGTCTTGAAGGACGGCACGAAAGTGCCATCGCTGGCGCAGGATTTTATCGAGGGCGGGTATCTGCCTGAGGCGACGACCAACTTCTTGATTAACATCGGTTGGAATTATGGCGATAACGTCGAGATTTTCAGCTTTGAGGAAGCGATGGAACGCTTCGACTTTTCGGGCATTAACAAAGCGAATGCCGCCTACCCGATCCAGAAGTTGGATGCCATCAACGGCGAATACATCCGCGCCCTGCCGACCGATGATCTCGCGGATCGGCTTCAGCCCGTGTTCGAAGATGCGGGCTACACGGTCGATAGGGATTTGCTCCGGCAGCTGGTGCCAGCGATCCAGACGCGCATGAAGGTGCTGACGGAAGCGCCGGAACTGGCGGGCTTCCTCTTTGCGGATTGGCAGGCGTTCACGATTGACGACCCCACGATGCTGATCCAGCGCAAGATGGATGCTGATGGTACGATCACTTGCTTGCGCGCATCTCTGACTTTAATCGAGTCGATTGAGGATTATACGCACGATCATCTTTATGCAGAGTTCAAGAAGCTGGCGAAAGAACTGAGCGTGAAGAACGGGCAACTCTTCGGCACGTTGCGCGTCGCGCTCACTGCACAAAAAGTCTCGCCGCCGACATTCGAGACGATGGAGTTGCTGGGCAAAGAGGAGACAATGCGACGGGTGCAACTGGCACTGGATGCGATGCGCGAGCTGGCGGACTCGTAGCACGCATCGCGGGGCTGTGGGGCGATCACGCTGAATTTCGCCTTGCGCCCCGCCCAAAAATCATTATAATACAAGCATTATATCTCATTGGGAGATAGTTTAATTGGCAAAACAGTGGATTCTGGTTCCACCATTCTAGGTTCGAGTCCTAGTCTCCCAGCACAACTGGACGTAATCCGAACATCGTCCTTCGGAAATGCCACCCACATCTGGGGTGGCATTTTTTGTTGCTTTGAGATTTTGGCGAACTTCCCTATAGACCCTAATCAGATAGTAAAAAGGGGGATGAAGTTCGACACACACAATTTTACCGTCTTCGTTAACCACAACTTTCTGGATTAACAATCTCAACAGTGTTTGTTGTTAGTCTTTGGACAGTGTACCATAAATTTCTTGAATTTGGTCAAGAAACGTCAGCGCATCATCAAGATTTTGTAGTGAAGTCTCCAATGTTTGTGAAATTTACTGGTTCTAACGTTTTTGGTGGAAATACTCGTGCTAGCAGGAAGTAGCGACCAGCAAGTTCTCCAACCAGCACTCTCGATGCCGTTTCTGGTTGAGCTTGTGAAAGGGCGAAATATCGGGTGAAGCAGACAGCCCCCTAATGCGAGGTGATCGAGCGCGTGGGCAATGCGGCAGAAAATTGTGCAGTAGTGTCCAACCACGCACCAATAAATGAGCGGTGTTACGATGCCCGTGAAAGTCGCGCGCCATGTACAAACAGCGCGTCATCGGTTGCATGTG
>DAOTTV010000019.1:0-9151 GCA_034437755.1 Anaerolineae bacterium
TAACACCGACGCAAGCGCCCGTCAGCGATACGCCGCCTGAGCGCGTCTCACGGCAGGTCGATGATGCGCCCGCAGTACCAGACGACGCGAGCGACACAACACCGACGCAAGCGCCCGTCAGCGATACGCCGCCTGAGCGCGTCTCACGGCCGGTCGATGATGTGCCCGCAGTGCCAGACGATGCGAGCGATCCGCCGTTGCAGTTTGCATCGACTGCCGATGTCAGCGGTACGCCGCAAGCGCCCATCACGCGGACAAAACCTGTCACGCGATCGCCGGCATCGGTCGTGTTCGGCTCGACCCCGCGCCCTACGCTCGATCGCACGCCGGATGACGTGGTGGCTGTTGCGCCGTCGGCTGACGACGCGCTCGGTAGCGGGTGGGATGTCAGCACAGGAGTCGAAGCGGTCAAGCCATCCGGCACGCGCCCTGATGTGAGCCGTGCGCCACAGGGCATCATGCGTCGATCGGCGGCACAGTCGGATGACGCACAATTGCAGGAGATTGATCTGTACGAGGCGCTGATGGGTACGCCACCGCCACAGGATACCGATCACGCTGACACGCGCCCGGCACCGCTCCAGCGCACGCCCGACCGGGATCCGGACGAGGCGACGACCGCACCGACGACGGATTTACTCGATCTGCTGGGCTTGCCAGCGGATACCCGCGTCGAAGGGGGCGATATTCTCGATACACCCGCGCCGCCGCTCCAGCGCGTGCCGCTGGATGTCGCGCTTGAGCAATCGGCGCGTGAGGATGCTGAAATGTCGATCGTGGAGACTCTGCCACAGCGGGGCGAGGGACAAGCGCCACTCCAACGCGCACCATCCGCGCCGACAGACACACCCGCCAGCGCGTCCAGCACCGACGAAAGCGCGACGGACGACGAAGAGAGCGACGACGAACTAGTCGAACGACTGGCGCGGCGGGTGTATCGCATGATTAAAGATAAACTGCGTATCGAGCGTGAACGCCATAGCCGTAAATGATGAGAACGAGAGGAGAGTCATAACATGAGCGAGATGGTCAGCGGGTTGACGCGTGGCGGGCTAGTGCCAGCCGTTATCGAGAATTTGGTCAGCGGCACACAAGTGAAGTGCATGTTCAACCCTTACGAATACACGCTCTCGAAGAGCAACTCCTGGAACAAGAGTCCCGTCACCGGTCAAAACGTGCCGGAGGTGACCTTCAAGCAGGGCGGATCGCAAACGCTGAAGCTGACCCTGCACTTCGATGGCTTGCAATCACAGGAAGATGTACGCAAGTATACCGAGCCGCTGTGGAAGATGATGATGGTCGATCAGACACAGAAGACGACCTATGACAAGAGCCAACCGCCGGAAGTGGCGTTCAGCTGGGGCAAGCTCTACTTCAAATCGGTGATTAGTAGCATGTCGCAGAAGTTCACGCTCTTCAACGCTGAGGGTATCCCGATGCGCTGTACGGTGGACATCACATTCGAGCAATTGATCGAAGAGGACAACTATAAAGGCTCGCAGGCACAATTCCAGAGCCGTGTGACGGTCAAGCAACCGACTGTCGCGCAGGCGGGCGATCGCATTGATAACGTCGCCCATGCCACCGGCACATCCCACCGCGAATTGAGCGAGCGCAACAACATTGATAACCCGCTCAATATCCCGCCCGGCACGAGTTACCGCTAAAATCAACGCAAGCTGATGAGAATGAGAGAAGTCGATGGAAGTTTCTAAACTCAATTTTATCACGATCAAGGTCGCAGGTACGAAGCTCGAGCGAGCCGTACTGGATAAGCTCGCTGAGGTCGAAGTCGACACGAGCTTGCATGTGCCGGATATGTTCGTCATCAACTTTTACGACGATGAGCTTGAGCTTATGGATTCGGATACGTTCAAGCTGGGCGATGAAGTCGAAATCAGCTTCTCGACGGTCTTAGAGGACTCGCCCGATATTCGTCCGGTCATCTCGGGCGAGATCACGGCGATTGAGCCGGATTTTAGCAGTGATCTGACGGCGAAGCTGACAATTCGCGGCTATGACAGGAGTCATCGCCTGCTTCGTGGCACCCATAGTCAGACCTATATCCAGATGACGGACGCGGACATCGTGAAGGATGTTGCTGGCAAGGCGGGGCTGAGCGTCAATGCTGACTCGACGCCGGTGGTCTACGATCACGTTTTCCAGCACAATCAGACCGATCTCGAATTCATCCACGATCGGGCACGACGCAACGGTTACGAAGTCGTCGTTGATCGTAAGACGCTCTATTTTCGTCCGCCACAGGGCGCACGCGGGTCGGTCACGCTCAAATGGGGGCAGGACTTGAAGCAGTTCCGCCCGCGTGTGACGCTGAGCCAACAGGTGAATGAGGTCAACGTCCACGGCTGGGACCCAACCAAGAAGAAAGAGATCACCGGACGCGCCACCACCAGCGATAAATCGCCGCGCATCGGCAGTCAGTTCAAGAATGGTGGCAATCTGGCAGAGCGCGTCTTCAACTCGGCATCGCGCTTGAGCGTGCGCTATCCGGTCACTAAACCGCGTGAAGCTGAGCGCCTCGCACAGGCTATCCTCGATACGATCAGCACGGATTTCATACAGGCGCAGGGGACAGCCGATGGCAATCCCGATCTGGTAGCGGGCAACGAAGTCAACATCCCGAATATCGGGACGCGCTATAGCGGCAAGTACGTCATCACATCGGCGGTTCACCATTATTCGAACGATGGCTACGAGGTCGATTTCATCGTCGAAGGGGCGCAACGCTCGCTCTTTGCGGATTTGATCCACAACGGCACCCTACGCGATGGCGCGACCGGTTCGCGCTGGTTGGGGATCGTGCCGGCGATTGTCAGCAACAACGACGACCCCGAGAATATGGGGCGCGTGAAAGTGCGTTACCCGTGGCTGGGTGCCGACCTAGAGAGCGACTGGGCGCGGGTGATTAGCCCTAGTTCGGGCATGGAACGCGGCATCTACTGGTTGCCTGAAATCGACGATGAGGTGATGGTTGGCTTTGAGCATGGCGACTTCGACCAGCCCTATGTGATGGGTGGCGTGTGGAACGGCAAGGACAAACCGGCAGAACCGATCGGTCAAGTGGTTGAGGGCGGCGACGTGGTGCGTCGGACGTTCAAATCGCGCCTCGGGCATACGATCGAGATGATCGATAAGGGGAAAGCGGGTCATCACATCAAGATTTTCGACGGCGATAACGTCAACACCATGACCTTCGACGCGAAGGGCAAAGTGTTCGATCTCAATTGTACGGGCGAAGTCAGCATCTCAGCTGCCAAGACGATCACGGTCAACGGCTCGGCAGATATTAAAATCAGTGGTAAGTCCACCGTGCAAATCTCATCGAACGCGACTCTGAACGTACAGGCGAAAACGATGTCGCTCAAATCAGACACTACGCTGTCGCTACAGGGTCAAGTCGTGAATATCAAGGGCAGTGTGGTCAACATCAACTAGCGGCAGGCGCTCTAAGGCGCGCGTAAGCCCGCTTGCTGAAGCCGTTTGAGGCAGGCGGGCAGTTGCGCGTAGATCGCCATGCGTGCTTCGTCGCTGGTGGGCTGGGGGCGCGCGCCGACTGCCAAGCACAGCCACCCGTCATACGTCAGCCCCTTCAGCGTCTCTGCCAGTTGCTCCCAATCGAATAAGCCTTGCCCCGGCAGGCGGTTGTTGCTATCGCTGATGTGCAGATAGCCGATGCGGTCGGCGTGGTGCGTCAGGCTGGCGGCGATGTCGCGTTCTTCTAACGCCATATCGAAAAGATGTGGCGCGATGCGGACATAGGGGTGATTGGGCGTGTCGTCGTTGTATTTGACCTTGGCGGCGAAGTGATAGGCCTGCGCGACAGTCGTCATGAAGGGCGTTTCGTAGCGGTTGCGCGGTTGCATCGTCAGCGTGATGCCCAGCGCATACGCGAGATCGGCAACGGTACGCAAAAGCCAGATCATCATCTCGCTACTCAGATCATAGGGACTGCGATAAGGCGTTAAATCTGGCATCAGCAGGGGCCCCCAGTGGGGCACGAAGATCACCTGGTCGGCTTGCAGGTCGATCGCGGTCGCCATCGCCCGCCGCATGAAGCTGATGGCGGCTTCGCGCTCCCACATCTCCGGCGATAGATAGCCATCGCGCCCGCCCAAATTAACGGCGGCAACCGGCAACTGTGCGTTGTCCAGCGCGAGCGCGGTGTCGTAGAGGCGTTCTTCCAAGCCTTCCGCTTGTAGTTCGATCCCCTCAATGCCGAGATCGGCAACCCGTTGGTAGCGTTCTTCGAGCGTGCGTCCGGGGATTAAAGTCTCTTGAATGGCGATTTTCATAAGCTTGTTGTTGTGTCCTTCGTTGGTCATGTGGCGGGGAAGCCATCTGAAGTGGCTCTGACCCCGCCGGATAGGTTTTTCAGCCCCTTTAGTGGGCTTACGATCTTGCTTAGCCAGAGACTAAAGTCTCTGGTGAAAGGCGGGCGAAGGGGGCTGGGGATAAGGGCTGAAAGCGCTTCAATACCTGCGCCAACAGCATCTTAACGGGTGTCGTAAACGTCACCCCATGTCCAGGTGCAGGTAGTCGCTTCGACACGACCGACAACCCGTCCCACGGTATCACACTGAGCGAGCACGCGCCGACCCTGCACGATGTTAAAGGTGGTGTCGTCGGTATCATCGGCAAACCAGAACAGCGGCGGCGCGAGGCTGATGGGGTCTGCCGCGCAATCGAAGTCGTCCGGCACCGCGTCGGCGGCTTGCATCTGCTCCATGAAGACGATGCAACTAGCCGGATCGAGATCGTCGCTGATGCGCTGGCTATCGTCGCCCTGTGCCCGTGTCAGTTGCACGTCGCTGATGCTCAAACCGGCGAAGGGGTGCGGATTGCGAATCACGAGGAAGTCTTCGTTATAGATCAGTTCGATATCGATGCTAGCGGGTAGCGGGCGCGGGGTCGGTGTCAGGGTTGGCGTGGGGGTCAGCGTCCCACGAATACCGAGGGGGCGCGTCGGTTCGGCTTCGGCAGTTGCGCCTGTCAGCGGCGTGTCGTTGCCGTTATCCGCGACGGCTTGCTCGGTGTCGGTGGGTGGGGGCGCGTCGTCGCCGATGATGCCGGTTGCGAACAAGCCAGCGAGTACCACGCCAATCAGCACCACCGCGCCGATCATCGGCAAGAGCGGGTTACTATTTTGATCGGGCGGGCTTTTCTGCTCGATCATGGTCGGGTTGTCTACGCCGTCCGCATCCCAGCTTGCGAGGACTTCTTGTGTACTGCGTTTGTTCTTGCGCGCTTCGGATGTAAGCTCTTGCGGTGGGATCGGGACGGTGCTGTTGGTTTCGGGCGTGGTGGCGGGTCGTCGCTCGGACGTGCTCGGCGCGGTATCGAGGCCGTAGGCTTCTTCCAGCGCGGTCACGAAGGCGGTCGCGGTCTGATGGCGGTCGGTGGGGTCTTTGCTGAGCGCTTTCATCAGTTCGGCTTCGGCATCCGGCGGGACGTTGGGGTTAATCAGCGTTGGGCGTTCGGGCGTGTCGGTGATATGGCTCAGCGCGACTTCCATCGGTGTGCCGCCGGTGAACATCACTTTGCCGGTGATTAACTCGTAGACGATCACCGCGAGCGAGTAAATATCGCTCTGCGGGACGACACTCATTGAGTCGGTTGCCTGTTCGGGCGACATATAGCGCGGCGTGCCGAAGGCGGTGCCCATCGTCTGGTCGACCGATTGCCACAGGACTAAGCCGAAGTCCGTCAGCACGGCTTTATCATCCTGCCCCAGCAGGACGTTCGACGGTTTCACGTCGCGGTGAATGATGTCGAAGCGGTGGGCATAATCCAGCGCGCCGGCGACTTGCCGGAGTATTTTGATCGCCCGCCCGATGGGCATCAAATCACCCTGAGCGCGATATTGCTTGATCTCGTCTGCGAGGTCGTTGCCTTCGATATAGCGCATGGCTAAGAAGTACATGTTATCGACTTCGCCGAATTGATAAATCGGCACGATGCTATCGTGCTCTAGCTGTCCGATGGCTTTGGCTTCGCGCGCGAAGCGTTCGCGCAGGGTTTCATCATAGCCGGATATATCCGGCGTGAGGATTTTGACGGCGGCGCGTCGCCCTAATTTGCGATCTTCACCCAGATAGATATGTGCCATGCCACCAGTCGTCAATTTGCGAACTAGCACATAATCGCCAAATTGTCGCCCGGTTAAATCGTGCGGAGTCGTCACACTGTTATCCTTTCACCGCTGAACATTGCTCCGTTGTCGATGTGTCGTAATCTGACGGGGAAACTCGTTTCTAATTATAGCGTGCAATAGCTCATGCGCTAATTGTCATTTTCACCCACTTGCACGCCCCCCGCCCCGTGCGAAATCCCGCGTCCCGCCATATATCCCAAATTTATGTCAATATATCCCAAAAATCCATCTCTCAATCCCTTGCGGGGATAGCACAAGTGCGTACAATAGAGCAACACAACCCACCCCAGCATTTGAGAATGGATACGCAATGGCGCAGAGCCTCTTTGATAATCGGTATCGCTATGATTACATCTACCCACGTGGGCGCAGTGGCGAGACCCTGCGCGCCGTTGACACCGCTGATAATGATCGTCCCGTCGTCATCAAACGCCCCGCCCCCAACGACGCGCCGCCCATCCGCGCCGGTCAAGAAGTGAGCATCGTCAACGAACGCCGCGCCCTACAACGCCTTGCTGGTCATCCCGTCCTCACTGCCTACATTGATAGCGGGCAGTTCTTCGTCGGCGGGATGCCCCACGAGTACATCGTGATGGAACGGGCGACGGGCGTTATCATCGCCGATGAGGTGCGCGACCGGCATGCCCAGCAAAAGCGCCTGCCAGAGTTGGAAATGCTGGTGATTATCGACCAATTGTTGGATTTATTGCGCGCCGCCCACGCCAAAGACATCGTCTATAACGATGTCGATGCCAAGCATCTCTTCTGGCGACGCGATCAACACGCATTGAAAGTGATCGACTGGGGCAATGCGGTTTTCTTAGAGGGCGACGACATCACCCCGCAGGGCATTAGCCGCCAGACCGACGTGTATCAGGTCGGCGAATTATTGTACTTTCTGGTGACGGGCGGACGACGCGCTGATATTCCACGCGATGCGTCGGCACAGTTCCGCATTGATTTTGGCGAGGACGATAAGCGCGTCCATTCGCGCCTGCAAGAGATTATCAGCAAAGCGTTACACCCCAACACGCGCCTGCGCTACGAGACCATCACGGCTTTGCGCGCTGATCTGACGGCCTACCGCGCGCCGATCGAGCGCGATCGCAATAGCACCGTCAACACGGTGACTGATAAACTGCATCCTGAGGCGCTCAGTATGCGCGAACTGCGAACCCTGCGCGCGATGATCGAACCGGCGCTGACGCAAGACCCCGGCTACCCGCCCGCGCGCGAGGCTCACAACGTCATCATCGACAGCCTGCGCGATCTGTCAGTGGAGGCGGATGTAGACGCGGTACGCATCTACATGGGTAACCAGAACTGGACGCGCGCGACAGGCTTATTGGACGAATTGCGCGCCAAAGCGGGCACGAAAACCGGCGAGTTGATTGATCTCATGAGCGATATTTGCGAGATTTTGCTGGCGACCACGCTCGACCCGCTCCCGGATGCGATCGCCACAGCCATCGACCAGATGTATAACGAAGAATTTGCTGCCGCCGCTCGTACCTTGCTGGACGATACGCCCGATGACGACCGCCGCACCCTGCAATGGCGCATTGCCGAGCGCATCAGTTCGCGTATTCCCGAAGTGATGCTCTTACGTCCGAATCTCTATCGGCTCGAACTAGCCTTGAACGAGCTACACACCAAAGGCACGAACGTCACCGAGTCGCTGGCGGTGCTGAGCGAAGTCAACACGACGCTCGACAATCTGGGCAATGCGATGGTCGATGTCGCTACCCTGCGCGATACTTACCGCGCCGTGGTCGATCAGATTTCGGCAATCACGCCCCTGCTAGAGACGGTCTCCATCCAGCACGAGATTCCCAATCAGCAGTTACCGCTCTCGTCCTTGCAACGCTCATTGAATGCGGCGATGGCGCTGGCGGATAACATGCACGTCATCGGGCGGCAGGCGGCGGCAAGCCCGCGCGATGCCCTGCACGCGCTCGATATTAGCCAGTCGATCGACCCGCCGAACCCGCAGTGGGATGAACTGGGCGAATTGCTCCAGCAACTGTATGATCGCCTGCAAAGTTACCAGACCTACGTGCCGGCGGCCGATGGCAGTGATCTGGAAGATTGGCTTGAGCGTGCCAGCAACAAACTGCATCCCTTCCAAGAGCGACTCTTCGATGAGATGCTGGTGAGCATGGTCGATGGCTTGAACACGGCTTTGAACGCGTGGCGCATGTACCAGAACATGGTGCTACAGGGCAATCGGCTTGATGTCGAGACTGCGCTCTTACAAGCGTCGGACGCGGTCAACGTCATCAGCCCGGCGCTGAGCCAGTGGTTCCGGCAGTTGCGCGTCGTGGTCGAAGGCGCGAATTATATCGAACGCCACGCGCTCCCCGGTGGGCTGGGGCGGGCGTTGGCGGATGGCTGGCAAGCCTTCGACAAAGGGCGCTTGAGTGATGCCGAGCGCCTCGGACAACAAGCCCACGAAAACGCCCGCTCAGAGTCCGGACGCTTCGCGGCGGATCGCCTGCAAGCCCTGAGTAAGCTCACCCGTGAGTGGGTCGAGCGCAACGGCGTACGCTCTGCCGAGCGCACCGCGACTGTGCTAGAGAAGGTCGAGGCGCAATTCACCGAGACCGAACACGAGCAACGCCGCCAGTTCGAGCAACAGATGCCGAGCATCGAGACTTATCTGAAGGCGATGAGTCGCGGGATTGTGGCGACCTACGAGCAGACCAGCACCGCCGCCCTGCGCTTGCTCTTCATGTACTACGTGGCGCAGGGCACGCTCGACGTACACGAGGGGCGCATGGATGACGGCGAGTTCTGGCGCGATGCCGCGACGAAAACGCTACCGGAGCAGGGCAGCAATCATGTGGCGGTGCGCGCGCTGGATGATTACATTATCCGCCGCCGTGACCTAGCCGAAGCCGAAGCCCTCTTTGCACAGATCAACGGCAAGCAAGCCCTATCCGACCTGACCGACATCCGCCGCAAGCTGGAAGAGAACTC
>DAOTTV010000020.1:0-22987 GCA_034437755.1 Anaerolineae bacterium
TTCTACAGTTCTGCGGTCAACGTCCATTACCCGATCGCGATCGGCTTGCTGGCCTTGCTGGTCGGCGTGACGATCGTTATCTTTCGTCCGGGCATGAAGCAAAATCCCTCACTGGATAACGGCGGCGTGGTCGTATTCCTCGCGAGTCTCGGCTCGGCGTTCGTCGCGCCTGAGGCACTGATCCCGCTGGCGATCGCCTTCGCACTCAGCACGCTCGCACAATGGATCGTCAAACGCAACATCACCATCCGCGAACTGCGCTGGGGCTTGTGGGTGCTGGTGCCGGCTCTGCCGATCGTGGTGTATTACGTCATCACCGTGCTGAATAATCCTTTCGTGGCGGAGTGGATTCGCCAGCGCAGTGGTCAGCCACCGATGATCTGGCTGTTGGTGCTGGGCTTGGGCTTGCCACTCTTGCTAGCAGTGCCGGGCATCTGGCGAGCGGTGCGCCGCTTCGAGCCGGACGGGGATCGCTTCATGTTGTTGTGGATGCTGGCGATGCTGGGGTGTGCGTATTTGCCCTTGCGTCTCAATCAGTTGTACTTGCTGGGGTTGATGCTCCCGATTGCGTATTTTGCCACCCGTGCAATCGAAGATTACTGGTTCAACTTCGTCAAGCGGCGTTATCGCAGGGTGGTTTACGTCGTCGGCATCATTGTGATGTCGCTCAGTTCCTTTTTGTGGCTCTATCTGCCGAGCTTGCCCTTGATCGAAGGCTGGAGCGACGTAACGGGTATGGTGCTGGAACAGAATTACGTCACCGTTTTCGATTGGCTCTCCGAGCGCACCGATAGCAACGATGTCATCCTCACCGCGCCCGAAGTGGGGGCGTGGGTGCCCGTCTGGGCAGATTCGCGACCTGTTTACGGCAACGCGGTCGATACCTTCAACGCAGTAGCGAAAGAGCAGGATGTCCTCGCCTTTTACCAATCGGTAGACCCGAGTGCTGAGATTTGCACGCGCCTCGTCGATACGTATCACATTGATTACATCATCGTCGGCTCGCGCGAGGCACGCCTCGGCGATCATGCCTGCGTGCAGAACTACACGCCCGTTCGTATTCCATTAATCGGCTATGAAGTGTACTCTACACGCGCGCTAGACCTGCCTTAATTCTCTACTGGGGCGAGATGGTGTATGCTAATCGTGGATTGTTGTATAGAGGGCTATTGGACGAAATGACATCACATCATCAGCATTCATCATCAGAGACGGGCATGATCTTCTCGCCCATTCCACCTAAAAAGCGGGTGCAATTACGTATCTCAGAACGGCGCTTGGTCTTGATGGCGGGCGATGCGCTCGCTGTGATCGCGTCGGTTTTCATCGCG
This sequence comes from Anaerolineae bacterium, assembly GCA_034437755.1. Classification (GTDB taxonomy): domain Bacteria; phylum Chloroflexota; class Anaerolineae; order Aggregatilineales; family Phototrophicaceae; genus JAUZRW01. Next base: position 1,332 of record DAOTTV010000020.1, read on the forward strand.
TTGTGGATCTGGGCACAAGTTGCTGATTATCGCTATGGGCTAGATTTCTTGTTGCCGCAGGTAATCTGGTTCTTCGTGCTATCGGGCTTGTGGTTCTTGCTTTCGAACGCGAACGACTATTATGAGCTATCAATTGCCGCCGATAAGTGGGTGTCGCTCCAGCGATTATTGTTGATTACTCTGCAATTGCTGGTCGTCTACGTGGTGGTCTTCTTCTTTTCGGAGCGTAACTCACTCCCGCGTCTTTTCATCATTTATTATGGCGTGGTCTCGTTCATTTTACTCTTGCTGGCGCGGGTGTTGAATCCCGCGCTGATTGGCTGGGCAAGTGCGCCACGGCGGGTGTTGGTCGTCGGGACTGATTGGGCGGCAGAGACCATCATCGATGTGATCCGTTCGCACGCGCGCACATCCTATGATGTGATCGGTGTCGTCGGCGATGGTGAGGTAACTAGCACGCAAGTGCGCGATGTGCCGGTGCTGGGCGATGCCAGCGATTTACTCGATTTTGTGCATCGCGAACAAATCACCGAATTGATTGTCACATCTACTCGTGAACTGACGGGCGATACCTTCCAAGCCGTGATGGATGCTTACGAGCATGGCTTAGTCATCACGCCGATGCCCTTGCTCTACGAGCGCATCACCGAGCGCGTCCCTGTCGAGCATGTCGGCGATCATTGGGCGGTTGTCTTGCCGATCAGCGGGACATCGGTCTTTAATCCCTATCCCTTGCTCAAGCGCATCATGGATGTGATGATGGCGTTGATCGGTTTGGCGATTTTCATCCCACTCTTGCCGATCATCGCGCTGGTGATCTATCTCGATTCGCCCGGCAGTATCTTCTACTCGCAAGAGCGCGTCGGTTTGAACGGGCGCCCGTTCAAACTGACCAAATTACGCACGATGATCCCCAACGCCGAGCAAACGACAGGCGCAGTCTTCGCGCAGGATGACGACCCGCGTGTGACCCGTTTCGGGCGCTTCATGCGTAAGACACGCCTTGACGAATTGCCGCAATTGTTCAACGTCCTCAAGGGCGATATGAGCATGATCGGGCCGCGCCCTGAACGCCCCGAACACGTACAACGCCTGCAAAAGACTATTCCCTTCTATCGCACGCGCCACATCATCCGCCCCGGTTTGACTGGATGGGCGCAGGTCAAATATAATTACGGCAAGAACGACAAAGACGCGCTGGTCAAGCTACAGTACGATCTATACTATATCCGCCATCAATCGACTATCTTAGATATTGGCATCTTGATACGAACAGTGGGCAAAGTCCTGCGGATGAGCGGTCAATAGAAGATTGGTTATAAGGTGTCTCATCTGTGCTTGTTAGACCCAGTTGGGAGATAGACATGCACACTAGTACCCTCGGAAACTTCGTGAAATAACTCAGAGAACATCATAACATTGCACTTGTAATATTTATTGCAATGACGCGCCTTGTTCAATATCTGTCAGGGCGTCCTTTTTGGGATGATGAATTATTCTTGCGAACCAACTTGATGTCTCGTAGCTATGGTGAATTATTAAATTCTCTTGATAATGTACAAGCCGCACTGATTGGCTTTTTGTGGGTGTCGAAATCGGTGGCTCTTATAGCTGGTTATGATGAGTATGCTCTGAGGTTCTATCCACTCGTCATGGGCTTGGGATGTACTGTTTTGCTATATTTGCTCTGTCTCAGAATTGCTCCAAAAAGTACGCCCTTTGTCCTGTTTCTGTTTGCGGTATCCAATATATTCATTTACTATACATCGGAGTTTAAGCCATATAGCTCGGATGCCTTTTTTGCTCTCTTGCTCTGGTTGCTGATCTTAATTTATATTCAAGAGCATAGTCGATCTGCGCTGATAACATGGAGTCTGATCGGTATGATCGCTGTCTGGTTCTCTTATCCGGTGGTTTTTGTCATCAGTGGTATTGGGCTAGTATTGATTTTACTCACAGCATGGAGACGGCAATTTGCCAAGAGCGGTAGATTAATATTTGCTTGTAGCATACCTGCAATTAGCTTTATGATCGCTTATGCACTTTTCTATCAGCATGTCGCGCGTGGCAGCGATTTATCGGTTGCTATGCTTGATTATTGGCAGCAGTCATTTGTCTCGCTAACACCTAGCTCATTATTGTCAGCTTTCTTTGAGGTATTTACATGGCTTAGTGGTCTTAATCAGTTTGGACTATTAATCATTGTGTTAGCGTTCTTTATCGTGGGTCTATTGAATATGCGCCTCCTGCATACAGCGATACTTCTATCGCCTTGCTTTATGACGATCATAGCATCTATGCTTCAGTATTATCCTTTCCGCAATCGATTAATCTTATTTTTATTACCCGCATTTATGATTATCATCGGTTACGGAGCGTCGAAGTTTTATCAGGATATATCCACACAGCATCGATGGATATCGAATGTATTGATGGCGATGATAGCTATTGCATACATGTTACAACTTAATGTGATGCAGGATACACTTGGATATTGAACGAACGGGTCAAGGATATACATTCCTCCGTATCCTGATACGAACAGTGGGCAAAGTCCTGCGGATGAGCGGTCAATGAGCGATTGGTTATAAAGTGTCTCATCTGTGCTTGTTAGACTCAGTTGGGAGATAGACATGCACAATTAAGGAGATACTTGAATGCAATATCGAATATTAGGGCGCACAGGCTATGACGTGTCAGCGATTGGCTTTGGCGCGTGGGCTATTGGCGGAAGCTGGGGAACTGTCGATGACTCTGAATCTTTAAAAGCCCTGCACACGGCTATTGATCACGGTGTAACCTTCATCGACACCGCCGATGTTTACGGCGATGGTCGCAGTGAAAAGCTCATCGGGCAAGTGCTAAAAGAGCGCGATGAAGCAATCACCGTCGCCACGAAAGCCGGACGACGCTTGAACCCCCACACTGCCGACGGTTACAACCGCGAAAATCTGACTGCGTTCATCGAGCGCAGTCTGACCAATCTCGATGTCGATGCGCTGGACATCGTGCAGTTGCACTGCCCGCCCACCGAAGTCTACTACCGCCCTGAAGTGTTCGGCATCCTCAATGACTTGAAACAGCAAGGCAAGATCAAGCATTACGGCGTGAGCGTCGAAAAAGTCGAAGAAGCCTTGAAGGCAATCGAATACGACGGAGTCGAGACAATCCAGATTATCTTCAATATGTTTCGGATGCGTCCGGCAGAATTATTCTTCCAGCAGGCACAGGCCCGTGATGTCGGCGTGATTGTGCGTGTGCCGCTGGCGAGTGGCTTACTCACCGGTAAGATGACCAAGCAGACGACATTCGCCGAAGACGATCACCGTAACTTCAACCGTGAGGGCGATGCCTTCGACGTTGGCGAGACCTTCGCCGGTGTCGATTATGCGACCGGTGTCGATGCCGCCGATGCTGTACGCGAACTCGTACCAGCGGGCATGACGATGCCGCAATTCGCCTTGCGCTGGGTTCTGATGCACGCCGCCGTTTCATCGGTAATCCCCGGCGCTAAAACCCCGCAACAGGCAGCGGATAACGCTGGTGCGGCTGATTTACCCGCGCTCGATGATGCGACGATGACCCGCATCCGCGCGATTTATGACGATGCGATCCGCGCACAGGTTCATCATCGCTGGTGACGCACTCAGTCGCGCTTGCTGAGCATCGGGCCCAGATTACGCCCGCCGAGCAAGTGCATGTGAATGTGAAACACTTCTTGCCCGCCGTCGTCGTTGACGTTGACCATCAAACGGTAGCCGCTCGCGTCGATGTTATGCGCCTTGGCGATGGTCGCCGCCGCTGTGAACAAGCGCCCGAGGGCGGCTTCGTCGTCGGCAGCCACATCGTTGACAGTCGCTATTTCTTGCTTCGGCACGATTAAGACGTGAACGGGGGCTTGCGGGTTGATGTCCTTGAAGGCGATCACGAGATCGTCTTCGTATACAATATCAGCTTCAATCTCACGATTGATAATCTTGGTGAAAATGCTAGCCATGATGCGTCACTCTCCTTTGAATTGTGGCTGGCGTTTTTGATTGAATGCGCTCAACCCTTCCTGAAAATCATGCGTACCGAAGGCGACCGCTTGCAGTTGGGCTTCGTAATCGAGCGCCTGTGCTAAACTGCGCTCGGCATTTTTATAGATGGCGCGTTTGGTCAAGCCGATGGCTTTGGTCGCCATGCCGGCCATCTTCTGCGCGACGGTCGTCACTTCGTCCTCAAGCCGTTCGTGTGCTACAACGCGATTGACAATGCCATAGGATTCCGCGGCGGATGCTGTCATACGGTTTTGCCCATCAGCGAACATCGCAATCTCGAAGGCGCGCGCTGTGCCGACCAATTGCGGTAAGAAATACGTCGATCCCGCATCGGGGATGATGCCGATGTTGACGAATGCGGCAAAGACGTAACTGGCTTTATCCGATGCGAGGCGCATGTCACATGCCAGCGAAATACCCGCCCCCGCACCGGCGGCGACGCCGTTCAACGCACAGATGACCGGCTTCTCTAGCTGGCGGATACCTAGCGAAATCTGGTTGAGACCCTGCCGCAACATCTCGGCAATGTTGAACGTGCCGAGTTTTTCCTGTAGCTCGTTCAAATCTGCGCCGGATGAGAAGGCCTTGCCCGCCCCCGTCAGCACGATGACGCGAATCTCACGATTGCGCTGGCACTGCTTGAGCGCGTGCAAAAGTTCCTCGTACATCTTCATGTTAAGCGCGTTGTACGTATCCGGTCGGTTGAGTGTCAGGCGGGCGATGCCATCCTGTACATCAAATAAAATTGTCTCATATGTCATGTGATAACCCTAAGTATGTGATGAATTATAGTGTGTTGGCGTGCTACAGCAACACACCTCGATTATAGCGCATCATCGGCACACGCGGGGACAATCAAGGCGATTATCCCGCGTCTGCTGTTTGTCAGGTGATGGTGGCGACCCACTCAAGCCGTTGCGCCGGCCTGTGCGAGTGTCTGCGTCTCTTGATCGCGCCGATTGAACACTTTCTCCAACTCGACAGCGAACAGAATCACGCTGGCGATGGCGAAACACACGATAATCTCGATGATCGTCAACGGCGCTGTCTCGAAGCTGTTCTGCATGAACGGCACGTAGATCACGATCAATTGTAGGGCGAAAGTCGAGATCACCGCCCCGAGCAGAAGGCGATTGCTCTTGAAGCCCTCGCGGAAAAAGGACGAGTGATCGCCCGCATGGATCGCCATCACCTCGAACATCTGCGTGAAGGCGAGAATGGTGAACGCGATCGTGCGCGGGATGCGCTCGACAGCGCCGATTAACCCTTCGCCCACGTGTTCACTGAAGTCCTCTGTGCCTTCGCCATCGGTGATGATCGCGATCCGTTCATCCGTCGATAACTGATTCCAATCGGCGGGGATAAGCGGGTTACCCTCGGCATCGCGCGTGTTACCGCGCAGTAACTCGTCGATGGCATCCGCCTCCAGCGTCTCGATGCCGTGCGTGCTAGAGAACGGGGCGAGTCCGTTGCTGGTATACGACCAGATGTAACCGCCCAGCGTCAGAGTCGCAATCAAAATCCCGATGAGGATGATATGCCGCCCGACCCCGCCCGCGAATACGCTCTCGTTCTTCGAGCGTGGACTGCGTTCCATCACATCAGGTTCAGCCGGTTCAAAGCCCAGCGCAATCGCCGGTAGCCCGTCTGTGACCAGATTGATCCACAAGATTTGCACGGCGAGCAAGGGGACTTTCAGCCCGGCGAGAAGTGCGGTGAACATCACCAGAATCTCGCCCACGTTAGAACTGAGTAGATACTTGATGAACTTACGAATGTTGTCGTAAATAGCCCGTCCTTGCTCGATGGCGGAGACGATGCTAGCGAAGTTATCGTCCGTCAAGACCATCGCCGCCGCGCCTTTGCTCACGTCGGTGCCGGTGATGCCCATTGCCACGCCAATATCCGCCTGCTTGAGGGCGGGTGCGTCATTCACGCCGTCGCCGGTCATCGCCGCGATGTGATCTTGCTTCTGGAGCAACTTTACGATTTTGAGCTTATGCGTCGGCGAGACCCGCGCAAAGCACGCGGTCTCATCGAGCGCGCGCGTTAGGTCTGCGTCGCTCATCTCGTCGATTTGCGCGCCAGTGATCGCCCGTTGCCCATCTTCTAAAATACCGAGATCGCGGGCGATGGCTTCGGCTGTCAGCGCGTGGTCGCCAGTAATCATGATCGAGCGCACGCCAGCTTGTCGCGCTTTCTCGACGGCTTCTTTGGCTTCGGGTCGCGCCGGATCGAGAATACCGACCAGACCCAATAGCACTAAATCGCGCTCGATCTGTTCGTCGATGTCGTCCGGCGTTTGCTCATGGCGATGATACGCCACGCCGAGGACGCGCAAGCCCTCGCTCGCCATCTGATCGACGTAATCGAACCACGCTTGGCGGCGCTCGTCGCTTAAATCCGTCGCACCATCCGGCAGATGCTCACCCGATGCCCATTCGATCAGGCGATCCGGCGCGCCTTTAGTGATCGAGATCACCGGCGCATCTCGGAACAGGTGCCGGGCTTCGTCGCCCTTGACCTGATGAACGGTCGTCATCGCTTTGCGCTCACTGCTGAAGGGCAGTTCACCCACACGCGGCAAATCGCTTTCGAGCTGGACGCGCGTCCAGCCGACTTTTTGCGCGGCGACGATCATCGCGCCCTCGGTCGTATCGCCGACAACGCCCATCATGCCGCTATCATCGACTTTTTCGAGGTGTGCGTTGGTCGATAGCGCCATCGCTTTCAAAAAGCGTGCGACGGCTTCATCCTGCTTGGGGTCGATTGTCGCGCCCGTCTCCTCATCTTTGAAGTCACCATCGGGGGTATAACCGATGCCTGTCACCTTGACGTTATCGTGGCCGGGGAGCGCGAAATAGGTCGCTGTCATCTCGTTTTTGGTCAGCGTCCCCGTCTTGTCAGAGCAGATGACCGTCACTGATCCCAGCGTTTCAACGGCTGGTAGGCGACGAATCAGCGCGTTGCGCTCGATCATGCGCCCGGCCCCCAGCGATAGCCCAATCGTCACCAGCGCTGGCAAGCCTTCCGGCACAGCCGCCACTGCCAGACTGACCGCGATCAAGAACATATCGGCAGTCGGGATGCCCTGTATGAAACGACCAACCACAAACACAATCGCCACAACGATGATCGCGCTGATCGTCAGCACGCGCCCCAGTTGCGCCAGACGACGCTGGAGCGGTGTCTCGCCCGCTTCCACCTGTTGCAACATATCGGCAATCTCGCCCAATTCGGTCGCTAAGCCGGTTTCGGTGACGATCATCGTACCGCGCCCGTAGCCGACCGATGTCCCCATGAATGCCATATTGCTACGATCGCCGACCGCGACGTTGTCCTGTTCGATTGCGGTAGTATTCTTATCGACAGCGGTCGACTCGCCGGTGAGGGCGGCTTCCTGCGCGCGTAAGCTCGATACCTCGATCAAGCGTCCATCTGCCGGAACGCTATCACCTTCATCGAGCAACACCACATCGCCCGGCACGATGTCCTCGGCGCTCACCTGCTTGACGTCGCCATCACGCCGCACGCGCACCATCGGCACTTGCATCGCGCTGAGGGCGGCGAGTGCTTGTTCTGCCTGATACTCTTGATAGATACCAAGTGCCGCATTTAACACGATAATCACCGTAATCACGATGAAATCCGTGTATTCCCCCAGAAATGCTGAGACCACTGCTGCAAAAATCAATAACCAGACAAGCGGATCGTTGAATTGCCCCCAGATGAGTTCAACCCAACTCACTCCCTCGTCACGGGGTAGGGCGTTCTTCCCGTGTTGCTCGCGGCGGCGGGATACCTCTGATTGCGAGAGACCGTTATCCGCATCGGTATCCAACTCTTGGATAACGTCCTCCACCTCCATGCGATAAAATTCTGGCATTGCTCGTCTTTCTCCCATTCTGTTGTATAAGCTGACTCTATTGTACGACCAAATACGAATCATCACCGATCAATCTGGCTTATGGTGATGCCGCATCATGTCATGCTATCAGCGTTTGACCAGATAAATGATTCCGGTCATTTTGTGTGTTACTTCTATTGTAAACGCCTTCAGACATTAATAACCCCCCTAAGGTTTAGGGGATGGTATGCCCTCAAGATGAGCGCGGCATCAAAATTGTGTTATCGCAACGCCGGAATATCTAATCGGTGGACTGGCAATAGCAAAGGCGCACGACCGTGTTAGAATCAGCGCGAACAACACTTAGGAGATGCTATGTATAACTATATTTTGACCGATCTAGAAGACGCTATTTTCCACATTCGTTTGAACCGTACCGACAAGCGCAACGCACTGAGCCTGCCGATGATGCAGGAGATTGACCACGCGCTCGATGATGCTGAGAAAGCCTCTAATCAGGGCGAGGCGCGTGTTCTCTTCATCCGTGCCGAAGGGCGCGCCTTCTCATCTGGTATCGACTTGATGGGCATGGAAGAGTATGCCGAGATTTTCAGCGAAGCATGGCAAAACAATCTCTTCGGTACGACTGCGCTCTTACAAAATATACTGACCAAGCTAGAGCGCCATTCTCTGCCGTCGATTTGCATCATGCACGGGTATTGCCTTGGCATGGGCTTCGAGATGGCGCTGGCGTGCGATTTTCGTATTATTGCCGAGCGCACTAAAATCGGTCTGCCTGAGACGCGCCTCGGCATCATCCCCGATGTAGGCGGCACGGTGCGCCTCGTGAAACTGGTCGGGCCTTCGCGTGCCAAAGAGATCATCCTCACCGGACGCAATATTGATCTCGATCAAGCCGAAGCATGGGGCATTGTCAATTACGTTGTCCCCAAAGATGATATCCTGACCAAAGCGCAGGAACTAGCTGACGAACTGAAATTATCAGCGCCGATGGCGGTCAACTATGGCAAGCGTGTCATCAACGACATCACCGACACTCAGCGCGGTCTGAACGTCGAAGCGTGGGCACAGGCGCAGTTATTCCGTTCGGAAGACTTCATGCAGGGCGTGCAGGCGATGATGACCAAAACCTATCCGGTCGAGTGGAAAGGTAAGTGAGACGCACCTGTCAATCTTTATCATATCATATATAACACTTGACGAGTAAGCCTATTAAACCTTACAATTAGTATTGCGATACATAGGACAACAACAGAAAGATACCTATATGCGATATAAGATCGCTTTACTTTTCATTATCAACTTGCTGACGAGCATTGCCGTCGGCGCGCAAGAAGATGCGCCAGTGTGTACGGTGCTGGATACAGCCGGCGATGATTCATTTGTCGCCAATCAGGTCGATATCTACGCGGGTGGCATCGTCAGCAGTAGCTCTGATGGCGTGTATGTGCATCCTTTCGATCAGGATGAGCGCGTAACTGTCAGTCAAGATGGCAATTCGCGCTTCATCCAAGCGACGGGAACGGCTGAGCGCGTCCTTGCGGCTGATGGCGACGGTGTATACGTCTATGAACCAAACGGCGATATGTGGGAGCCGGCAGCGACACTCACCGAGCCGGACTTGCCGCCGGATCAGATGTACGGCTTCACGCTGGCACTCATCGGCGATACAGTGATTGTCGGCGCACCTTATGACTTTCTACAATCACAGGGTGACGGCGATGTGTTCATCTATGAGCGCGATGATGCCGGTGACTGGACGCGCACGAGCGTCCTCAGCGATGCGGACGACGAGCCGGATAACTTCGGCGTGATGCTCGACACAACTATCATTGATGATACGCCTTATCTGATGGTCGGCAGTCGTTTTGTCGGCACGTATCTCTATCGACAGAGTACCGACGGCGCATGGGAACAGATCACCCAACCGGAGGGCACGGCTGGCGTGAGCATCGACGGTGAAACAGCCGTGACGCTCACGTATCCCGCCGATCCTGCAAGTGGTGACCCGATCACGGTGCTGGTTTACGACCGCATGACAGCGAGTGATAGCGCGACCGAAAGCTGGACACAGAGCGCTGAAATCGATCCGTCGGCGGTGTTGGCATTGCCGATGCAGATTGCACTCGGCGGCGACGTTCTGGTGTTGAGCGGTCAGGATGCGATGGGGCCGGACGCACAGAATATCGTCATCGTCTATCAGCGCGAGGACGATGCGTGGTCACAGATTACGACGCTCACATCTGCTGATGCTGGCGGTCTCTTCGGTGAGTCGATCGCTACTGATGGCGAGACGATCATCATGACAATGTCGGCTAGTGGTAGCGCCAGCGGGGCAATCTACCGGACGACCGTCGCGCAATTGCGCGATCATACGCCGGACGATCCGATCGTCTGCCAGTGAGGGTCATACACAGCAGGGGAACACGCGCCAGCCTGTTCGCCTGCTTCTCTTCTGCCTTACGTGTTACTCAACAGTGACGCTCTTCGCGAGATTGCGCGGTTGATCGACATCGGCACCGCGCAAAGCCGCGATGTGATATGCCAGCAACTGCAAGGGAATCACCGAGACAATCGGGCTGATGAGATAGGGTGTATCCGGTACGTATAACACATGATCGGCTTTGGTCGCGATGTCCGTATCGCCCTCAGTGGCGACGGCGATCACAATCCCCCCGCGTGATTTAGCTTGTTCAATCTGGCTGATCATCTTCTCGTATAAATGATCCTTCAGCGCGATGGCTAACACTGGCATCTGCTCATCAATCAGGGCGATCGGCCCGTGCTTCATCTCGCCGGCGGGGTAGCCCTCCGCATGAATGTAACTGATCTCTTTGAGCTTCAACGCGCCTTCAAGCGCGATCGGGTAGTTGATGCCACGCCCTAAATATAGAAAATCTGTATACTGATAGAACTGCTGGGCGAGATCGTGAATGCGATCATCTTTTTCTAGCGTGCGCCCGACCAAATCGGGAATCCGCGCGACGTCCTGAATGTACTGCGTCTGTTGTTCTGCGCTCAGTGTACCGCGCAGGATGCCCAGCTTCAACGCCAGCAGATACTGATCGACCATGCTAGCGGTGAAGGCTTTGGTCGATGCCACACCAATTTCGGGACCAGCATTCATCCCGATGAAGCCATCCGCAATCCGCATCGCCTGACTGCCGATGGCGTTGACGATGCTCCAGATAGTCGCGTTGTGGGCGCGGGCGTATTCAATGCCTGCCAGCGTATCGACCGTCTCGCCACTCTGCGTGATCGCTAGCAGTGCCGTGTGTTCATCGACAATCGGTTGGCGGTAGCGGTATTCACTGCCGTAATCGGTCTCGACGTGTAGACGCGCTATATGCTCGATGTAATACTTGCCGACCAAACCGCTATACAGACTTGTACCACAGGCGACGGTCACCACGCGCTGGATGCGGCGTGCAAGTTCAGGTGTGAGCTTCATATCATCGAGGTGAACGTCGTGATGATCGAAATCGATGCGCCCGCGGATGGTGTCTGTCAGGCTTCGGGGTTGCTCGAATATTTCTTTCTGCATGAAGTGCTTGTACTCGCCCTTCACTGCGCTGACTGGATCATAGGGGATGTGATGATGTTCCGGTTCGACCGGCACACCGTCGATCGTCTGGACGTGATAACTATCAGCCGTGAGCGTCGCCATCTGGCGGCTTTCGAGGAAGATCATATTGCGCGTGTGGGTGTGAATCGCTGGAATATCAGAGGCGATATACATTTCACCCTCACCGACTCCCAGCACGACCCCGCCCGCATTGCCGATGCGTACTGCGACCAGCGTGCCCGGTTCGCGGCGGCTCATGACGACGATGCCATGTGCCCCCCGCAGGCGCTGGACAGCTTGACGTGTAGATTCGGTCACATCACAGCCACTATCGGCGATGCGCTCGATCAGATGAACGATCACTTCGGTATCGGTCTCTGAATTGAAGTTGATGCCTTCTGCCTGTAGCTCAGCGCGTAAGTCCAGATAGTTCTCAACGATACCGTTATGCACCACCACAAAATCGCCATCCATACTGATGTGTGGATGGGCGTTATGCTCGGTGGGTTGTCCGTGCGTTGCCCAGCGCGTATGACCGATGCCGCTATCACCGCTTAAAGGTTGTTGATTGATCTTATGGCGCAGGTTGTGTAACTTGCCGACATCGCGCCGGATGTCGATCGTACCATCCGGTTGTAAGACGGCAACGCCTGCTGAGTCATAACCGCGATATTCAAGCCGTTGTAAGCCTTCTAAAATAATAGGAGTCGCCGCCTGCGGTCCTATGTAACCGACAATACCACACATGAGATAACCTCCAATGATGAAAATGGTATGCAAAGTAACCGACAGTCGATGCCATCGGTAGCGGACGCAAAATCCGTATTTGATTGTTTTCACAGGATGAAAATATCGAACCACTGCATACTGTTTTGAACGCGGTGTCACCACTGCGCTTTGTCAGCTTGCTTGTTATTGGGGGTTATAGTATGGGCATGTGGAAACACCCGCGCGGCATCCGCCGAATATGTCGATTTTCCTCGCATGATGCGAGTTAGCTCTACTCAATGTAGAGAACCGCTTCCTCGTCAACCTGAGGCATAACGCTCAGGTTCAGGCGCTGTTGAACCCCGTGTGGTGGGTCGCTGGCAAGCCCCTTTACGATCGCTTGATAAAATACGGGTCTTTCGTACCTTGCGTGGTCACGCTCTTTTCGTCCCCTTTTTTCAAAAAGGGGATGTCAAAACCTTTTGCTTTTTTGAACGCATAGCGTTCAAAATGAACAAGGTCAAGGAACGACACTTCCTTGTGGAGATGTGGGGGCAAAGCCCCTGCAACAAAAACCACGCGAAATCCCAAAGAGCCTAAAATGCTAAATAAACGTTGGCAATATACAGGGCGTGTGCGTGTTTGGCAAGGGCAAACCAATCGTAAGATGATAAATTCACGATCTATATAAAGCGTAAATACTCGCTAGTAGCTTGATCGAGATCGACGTAATGACCGCGCAAGTGTGCGTGCGAGTCAGGGATTTGGCGAGCGATTTGATACATCGCCTCGGTAATCATCTGCTCGCGCATAGCCCGATTAAGGCGCGTCTGTGGCGTATGAAAGCGAAAAGGTTGACCGAAGCGCACCTGCACCGATGCCCGTTGCAAGCGGCGTAAATCATGCGCCCATGTCTCAGCACCGACAATCGCCGTAGGAACGACAACGGCATTGCTCTTGTGCGCGATGAACGCCGCGCCACTCTTGCCCAACCCTAACCCGTCAGGGTTGCGGGTTCCCTCGGCGGCAATCAGCACTAGATGTCCGGCTTTGAGCAGTTCGATCGCCGTATTGAGGGCGATTCGGTCGATTTCATCGCGGCGGACGACGAAATTACCCCACAGGCGCACGATGCGCCCGACGAACCAGTGGTTGAGCGTCTCGGCTTTTGCCATCGAGATCACGTAGCGCCGTGTGACAACAGCGGTGAGAACGATCGGATCGATGAAACTGATGTGATTAATCAATAGAACTGTCGGTGCGTGGTCGGGGATATGCTCCAGATTGTGAACATCGACCCGACACAGAAGCCCCCCTAGCACGCGCAACATAGGGCGTAGCACGCGCCGCCGTCGATCTAAACGCGGTTGACGCTCGATAAACTGCATGTACGTTGCCATGCCGGGGACTCCTCTGTCTCAGGTCGGGTCAAGCGATCGCTTATTGGTCGTCGTCTTCAACGCGGGTGCGCCCGTGAAATTTCTTATTCTTGCGTCGGATGAACTTGGCTTCTTCGGGAACCATCGTCATCGCTTCGACTTCGATGTCATCCAGGCGATACCACGCCCCACGTTTGAGTGTCCCCAAGCCCAGCATACCAATGTGCGTCCGCACCAACTTCTGCACCGGATACCCCAGCATGGATGCCACGCGCCGAATCTGGCGTTTGCGCCCTTCGATCATCAAGATCCGTAAGATCGTCGTCTCTTGATTCTCTTCCAGCACTTTGATGTAGCAGGGGGCAGTGCGTGAGCCATCGAGCCATACGCCGTTTTCCCACTTTGCCAGTGTCTCGGCATCCGGTTGACCGTAGACGGTCACTTTGTAGGTTTTGGTGTATTCATAGCGCGGGTGCGATAACTTGTGCGTCAAATCGCCGTCGTTAGTCAGCACCATCAAGCCTTCGCTCTCAGCATCTAAACGCCCGATGCTGAACAAATGCCCGTCGACTGGGATCAACTCGCGCACGGTGGGGCGGTCATCGTCTGGCGGTTTCTTATTGGTTGACAATACGTTCATCGGCTTATGAAAGACGTAGTAGCGTTTTTCAAATTTCTCTAGCTTCAGCCGTTGCCCATCGACTTTGACGGTGTCGTTATCGGGGTCGGCTTTATCGCCGATTGTGATGACCTTGCCGTTGACGGTCACGCGACCATCTTCGATAATCTTTTCGCTTTTACGACGTGAAGCGATATTTGCCCGCGCCATCAACTTCTGTACACGTTCTTTTTTACCCATAGTGCTCATGTCTCCTTGCGTCTCCCGACGCGCTCGCTCGTCATCCCGACGAATATCAGCCTATGATCATAGAAAAAAGCAATCGAAGATGATAGGGTGGAGTCTCTGTCTCGCTGTTGTCGCGGGTGCGCCCCTATGCTATGATTCGGCGCGTTTTCATGATTTATCAACCACACCTAAGATAGTGCCGATGCTTGTCAATTCACAAATAATAACGCCATCCTACGACCTGACGATGACGCTTGCCGCGCTCTTGAGCCAGCAGGTGCCGTGGACGGCAATCACCGATGATTGGCAGGCTTTACTGGATGCCGCCGATTATCATCGCGTGTTGGGTATCCTGATGGCACAAATGCCCGCTGATACCTTGCCCGCTGATCTCCATGCTCGCACCAAAGCGCGTATCAAACAGGCGGCGATGATCCAACTGAAACAACGCGAACACATCCACCGTGTGAATCGTCTGCTACACGCACAGGATATTCCCGCATTGTGGTTAAAGGGCGCGGCGATTGCCCCTATGCTCTATGAAACGTCCGAATTGCGTATCATGACGGATATTGATGTACTCGTCCCCTATCACCAGCGCCGACAAGCGCTCGCGGTACTGCGCGAGGCTGGCTATCACATGCGCCAATACACGATCAGCGATCACACGCTATCGCTAGATGAAATCGACGACTACACCCACCACTACGAATTATTCCGGCAAGAACTCAACATTATTGTACGGGTGGAATTGCACTATGACCTATTCAAGCGGCGGGCGGGACATGGGGATCGTGAGGAATTAGCGTGGTTCTGGGAGCACAGCACTTTCTACGATGATCGTATTGGCACCTTGCGCGTGATGAAGCCCGAACCGCTCCTGCTATATCTCGCCGCGCACGATATTTTACAGCATGACATGAAAGACTTGGGCGATACGAGTTATACCGGGATACGTCTCCTACGCAAGTACGATGTCTATCGCTTGCTCCAGCGTCATGACATCGACTGGCAGATGACGTATGCAAAGGCGCGTCGTATGAACTGGGTGTTCGCCCTCAACGAGAGCTTGCGACAGGTGCAGACCCTCTTCGGCATCACACTGCCCGCTGATGCGCGTCAACTCTTGCAACAACACACAATCGACCCGCAAGCCCTCAGTGATTCGCAGAAGAAAGCGACGATTTATCTGCGCTCGGCACGCCAGATGACGTGGCGGATGCGCCTGCGCTATCTGTGGCATGATGTGATCTTCATCGAACGGGCGAACATGCGCCGTGTCTATGATTTATCGCCCGCGACACCTGTTTTTCCGTATTATATTTGGCGCATTGTGACGAAAACGCTCGTGTTGTTGCAGTTGCTTGGGCGGGAACTGCGTGCGCGCCTGCGCCGGACGACGGACAAAGCATCCGACGGATAGATAATTGCGCCTGACACGGGCAGAGGGGGACTCTGCCGCGTGCCAGCACAAACGATTAGAGCAAAGATTTTAAGCCCTCGAACATGCGATCAATTGCCGCGCGCGTGCGTTCAGGCGGTTGCGCGTAGGAGAAGCGCACCCAATTCGCGCCCGCCTGCGAGAAGTAAACCCCCGGCACAATCGCGATGCCGTGTTCTTCTGCCAGATACTGACCGAGCGCGGCTGTATCCTCATAGCCGCCGGCTTCGACATAGCGCGTCATGTCGATGAAGGCGTAGTAGCCATCACCCATGATGAAGTTCATATCTTCGGCTTCTAGCACCGGACGCAGAACAGCGCGACTCTCGGCACAGGGGACGATTGTCTCTTTGGCGGCGGTGGCGAAGTCTTTTTCGTAAGCGGCAATGGCGACCGCTTGCGCGTAAAAGCTGGGGATAACCCCGTGTGACGCATTGCTGTTGATGTGCTTGACAACATCTTTGCTGGCGACTAGATGAGCGCTTCGGATGTTGGACGCGCCCAAGCTCTTAGTCAAACCATCGAGGAACATCAGGCGATCGCGCTCTTCCGGCGAGAAAGCCGCTAACACCTGATTGATGTCGTTCGGTTGCCCGTCATCGGTGATGTAATGATAAATCCAGTCGAACAGCACAAAGGGAATGCCAGCTTCCAGCGCGACCCGCGCGAGCATGATCTGCTCTTCGACAGACATGGTGCGTCCGGTGGGGTTATCAGGCGATGTGATGACGATACCGGCGATCTTACGTCCGTCGCGCTCTGCCAGTTCCACACAGGCTTGGATACCTTCCGGCGTATAGCGCCAACCTTCATCGGGATGTCCCGGCGCGCGCAATACGTTCAGCCCGACGCTATAGGGACTCCAATTGTAGCTGATCCAGGGTACGCGCGAGACGACCATCAGATCACCGACGCGCCCGTGTCCGAGGACAGTCATCGCGCGGAAGGCTTTAGCGAGTGCGTCGCGTCCCCCCTGTGCGAAGATGATATTCTCCGGCCCCCAACCGGTCTCCGGCGCGAGCTTCCAGTATTGCTCGGCGGTCACCTCTCGGAATAAGTCGGTGCCATAGGGCTTATCGTAGCCGGTGCCGTGGTCGATCTGTAATTCAACCGCCCGCTCTAACAAATACTTGGGCACACCTTGCAAACTTGCGCCCCCGTCCCCCTGCGATGCGTCATAAGCGACGGCATCTTCGCCAGCTTTGGCTTTGTATGTCTTCAGCGCGGTTTTGATGGTGAACATGCGCGAGGGCGGGATGGTCTTCATCTGTGCTGGATAATCGCTCACCGGAATCCGATTCGCATCGGGTACGGCGTATTCGGGTACATCAAGATTGGTGACTGGTTTATGTTGAACCAAGAGAAACCTCCCATTATATAAACAAAAAAACCCCGCAATCGGGGTTTGTTAACAAATTCTGCCGTGCTATGCTAAAATACCCCAAAGCGTTCGCCTTCGGTTCGTATCATCCGTGAGATTGTAAACAGTGATAGTCATGGTATATCGCACAGCCCGTTTATTCGATAACAAAGTTGGGTCTTTCGTATCTTGCGTGATCAAGCTCATTTTGTCCCCTTTTTGAAAAGAAGGAACACCAAAAACTTTTGCTTTTTTGAACGCGCAACGTTCAAAATGAACAAGTTCCAGAAATGATAGTTCCTTGTGGGTGTGCGGGGGCAAAGCCCCTGCGACAAAAACCACGCAAAATCTCAAAGATCCATAAGGTATCCAGCATTATCACATGGTAACAGACGACTGTCAACATGGCACGTTAACCGAAGAATACCCGCCTCGATTGTGCAGATTGTCCCATCGTATGAGCGCAACCTGAGCAGGCTCGAGCGCCCAATTACTCGACTAGCAGGTGATTCCACTGGCGTTTGAGCACATCGATAAAAGCTTGGTGGGCATCATCCAGCTCGCGATTACGAAAGGCAATCAGCACCGGTTCACTGTAGAGTGGGGGCATATCTTCAATTGTCAGTTGCACGAAATCGCCCGAGTCAATCAGCGCCCGCACGTAACTCGTCGGCAAGAAGGTCATCCCCTGTCCCATCAGCACCAGTCGCCGCGCCATGACCATCGGCACCGCGATAATCGCCCCGCCACTGCCCAGACGTGCATGTTCTGCCACTTCATCAATGAAAGCGGTCATCTGCGGGAACATCGACACGCGAAAGACGGTGTGTTCGTACAAATCTTCCATATAAATCGTCTGGTTGCCATAGCGCGCTAAGAAGTGTGTGGTGCCGACAATCGGCACGATTGGATCGCGCAGGCGCAGGAGTTGCACGATATTACGCGCAAAAACTGGCGCATTGACCAGCCCGAGCGTGATGGTGTTATCGGGTAGCATATCGAAGATGGTGGTTTTATTGCGCTCGCGGATGAGAATATCGACCGCGCTGTGTTCATGTCGGAAGTGGCTGAGTGTATCGATCAAATAACTGAGCAAAAAGGGAGTCGGCGCGGCGATTTTGACTTGCCCCGTCACCCCCGCGTGAAAATCCTTGACGGCTTGCAACCCGTCATCGCGCAGGGCGAGTAGCCGCTGAGCATAGGGCAAGAAACGCTCGCCCAAGGATGTGAGGAACAATTGTCGCCCGCGCCGCTCGAACAATTGACCGCCTAGCTCGCTTTCCAGCAAACTAATGCGCGTGCTGACCGCCGGTTGCGTCAGCCCGAGTGTCTCTGCCGCCCGTGTGAAGTTGCCATCGCGCGCGACACGATCGAACGCTTCCAGTTGACCCATCTCCATGATGATCTCATCCTAATGTATGATAAATATTTTTGATACATTACCCAATCAACATCAACTTCTATTATGCCACCGATGCCGATATGCTGAATATAACACACCCGTTGATCGGATGTGATGTGAAAATGCGAACGCGGATGAACCGCACCGATGCGAGAATCATAACTAACAATTTTCTCATAATTTCGGTAAAATACGAGCAAGCAATCGGTAACAATCCACGTCGTCGGAGCATCCGATGGCACCTATCTACTCTTACAGTAAGCAAATTTAGAGGGAATTCATATGACAGATCAATTCGGCACACGCGGCACGTTTGCGACGGGTAACGGGGATGCCATCATCTACCGCCTGAGCAAACTGACTGAGCAGGGCATCGGCAATGTTGACCGCTTGCCTTTCAGCATCAAAATTCTGCTCGAAAACGCTTTGCGGAACCTCGATGGCACGCAATTTCAGGCGAAGGATGTCGAGAATCTCGCCAATTGGGATGCCGAGCATCCTAATCCGGTCGAAATTCCGTATCGTCCGGCGCGCGTGATCTTACAGGACTTCACCGGCGTGCCGTCAGTGGTCGATCTCGCGGCATTGCGGAGCGCGATGCATCGTCTCGGCGGCGATCCGAAGAAGATCAATCCGGTCGTGCCCGTCGATCTCGTGATCGATCACTCGGTACAGGTTGATGCTTTCGGCAGTGATGCGGCGATTTTCATCAATGCCGAGCGTGAATTCGTCCGCAACCGTGAACGCTACGAATTTTTGCACTGGGGACAAAAAGCCTTCGATAACTTCAAGGTCGTGCCACCGGCAACCGGCATCGTCCATCAGGTCAATCTAGAATATCTAGCAAAAGTCGTACAACTCTACAAAGACGCGGACGGTAACCCCGTTGCTCTGCCGGATACACTGGTCGGCACAGATAGCCACACGACGATGATTAACGGTCTCGGTGTGGTCGGTTGGGGTGTTGGCGGTATCGAAGCTGAAGCCGCGATGCTCGGTCAACCGATTTATATGCTCATGCCGGAAGTGGTCGGCTTTAAGCTGACGGGCGAACTGCCCGAAGGCGCGACCGCGACCGATCTCGTGCTGGTCGTGACGCAGATGCTCCGTGAGAAGGGCGTAGTCGGCAAATTTGTTGAATTTTACGGCAGTGGCTTGAGCAGTATGACTCTGCCCGATCGCGCGACGATCGCCAACATGGCACCGGAATATGGCGCGACGATGGGCTTCTTCCCGGTCGATGGCGAAGTGTTGAGCTATATGGAGCGCACGGGACGCAATGCCGCGACCGTCGAACTGGTGGAACGCTATACCAAAGAACAGGGCTTGTTCCGCATGGATAGCATGGATGATCCGATGTTCAACGAGACGCTCGAACTCGATCTTAGCACTGTCGAGCCGAGTGTCGCCGGGCCCCTTCGTCCCCAAGACCGCATCCTGCTCAAAGACCTGAAGCCGAAATTTCAAGAGACGCTGACTGCCCCCTTAGGCCCGCAGGGTTACGCCTTGCCCGAAGAGAAACTAAATGCCAAAGGCATGTACAAGAACGGCTCTACAGTCGAGATGACGCACGGCGATGTTGTGATTGCGGCGATTACCTCCTGCACCAACACCAGCAATCCCTCGGTGATGGTCGCGGCCGGTTTGCTAGCGAAGAAAGCCGTCGAAAAGGGCTTACGCAGTAAACCCTACGTCAAGACCAGCCTCGCGCCGGGGTCGAAGGTTGTCACTGAATACCTGAACAAAGCCGGTCTGACTCCGTATCTGGAAGAACTCGGCTTCCACACCGTCGGGTATGGTTGCACAACCTGCATCGGCAACAGCGGCCCGCTTCCCGATCCCGTGCGTGATGCCATCAACGAGGGCGATTTGGTCGCCGCTTCTGTACTCAGCGGTAACCGCAACTTCGCCGGTCGCATCGGGCCAGAAGTGCGCGCGAACTTCTTAGCGTCGCCGCCGCTGGTCGTCGCGTATGCGCTGGCCGGTAGTGTCGATCTCGACCTGAACGCCGAACCGATCGGGCAGGATAGCGCGGGCAATGATATTTATCTCAAGGATGTGTGGCCCACCCGCGAAGAGATCATCGAAGTCGTGCAGAGTAGCATCACAGCCGAGATGTACAATGAACAGTACGGCAACGTTTATACGGGCAACGAGAAGTGGAACGAAATCCCCAGCCCGGATAGTGATGTCTACGAATGGGACGATGCGAGTACCTATATTCAGGAACCACCGTTCTTCATTGATATGCCTGCTGACCCGCCAACAGTCGAGGCGGTGCAGGGCGCGCGCGTGATCGGTTTGTTTGGCGATAGCGTTACCACCGATCATATCTCGCCAGCAGGTGCGATCGCTGTCAACAGCCCCACCGCTCAATATCTGATGGATAACGGGGTCGAACCCAAGGACTTCAACAGCTATGGCTCGCGTCGTGGGAACGATCGTGTGATGACACGCGGTACATTCGCCAACGTGCGCCTGCGTAATCAGATGGTGCCGGGGAGCGAGGGCAACGTCACCAAGCATCTGCCGACGGGTGCGGAGATGACTTTCTACGAGGCGGCGATGAAATACCAGACGAACGATACACCCCTGATTGTGCTAGCGGGCAAAGATTACGGCATGGGATCAAGCCGTGACTGGGCAGCAAAAGGCACGCTGTTACAGGGCATCCGCGCTGTGATCGCCGAGAGCTATGAACGCATCCACCGCAGTAATCTGGTGATGATGGGTG
Source organism: Anaerolineae bacterium (assembly GCA_034437755.1). Classification (GTDB taxonomy): domain Bacteria; phylum Chloroflexota; class Anaerolineae; order Aggregatilineales; family Phototrophicaceae; genus JAUZRW01. Next base: position 22,676 of record DAOTTV010000020.1, read on the forward strand.
TGCTTCCGCTACAATTTGCACAGGGCGAAAGCTGGGAGTCGCTGGGGCTGACAGGCTTAGAACACTTTGACATTCCAGTGGATGATAGCGTGCAGGCGGGCGATACGCTGACCGTCACCGCGACTGATGCTGATGGCGCGCAGACCACTTTCGATGTTGTTGTACGCCTCGATACGCCTGTCGAAGTCGAATACTACAAGAATGGCGGCATCCTACAAACCGTTCTCCGCAACTTCTTACAGCAGTAGCGACAACGACTGCCCGCTAACTGCATAAACTCTCGAACATCCTCGCCCCGCGGGGATGTTTTTT
>DAOTTV010000021.1:0-56235 GCA_034437755.1 Anaerolineae bacterium
CAAATGAGGCGACGGCGCGATGACCAGCACCCGCGCTAGATGCGGCGGCGGGGTATATTGGCTGAAGATATGGATCACATCGCCTGTCCGCTGTTCGTGACGGGTGATGCCAGAGGTATCGCCCGCGACGAAAAATAGGTGTTCGGTCTGGGTGCTGTAACGCGTAATATCCGCCAACGCATTCTGAACATCATCGATTGTATAATGTCCGTACACGTTGACATAGACGATGTGTTTTGGATGAAGCCATGTCGTATTGTATGTCATCTCTATTATCTCGCAGACTCGTATCAGTATCTCTATTAGTCTTTAAAAATATCACAAGATACCATATTCATTATAACCAGCATATGCGTCTCATGTTATGGGCTGATGTAACCATACAAAAACCACCCTGTTCTATAGGGTGGTTTTGTGCATGATGAACATAAGGATGCCCTGCGCGGGGCATCCGCTGGATTAGTCTTAGTCGCCTGCACCCTGCGGCAACATATCGCCCCCTTGCGGGTTATCCGGCTTATTCAGTTGCGGGTTCGACGGATAGCCGAAGTGCCGATCGATCGCATCCAGATAAGCGGTCGAAGCCTCAGTGCCGTAGCCATACGGGTCTTCAAACGGGATCGGGTCTTCTTCAAAGTTATGCGGCGGCGGCGGCGATGTCGTCGCCCATTCCAGCGTCAGCGCGCGCCACGGGTTCGCGCCGGCAATCTTACCGTTGCGCCAGCTCCACACCATGTTGTAGATGATGACGAAGGTGCTGATGCCCAACACGAACGACGACAGGCTGACGACAACATTCCACGATTGCAGTTCCGGCGCATAAACGGCGACGCGACGCGGCATCCCTAGCATCCCAGCCATATGCATCGGGAAGAAGGTGAAGAAGAAGCCGAAGTACGTCAGCACGAAGTGAATCTTCGCCAAGCCTTCGTCCAGCATCCGTCCGGTCATCTTGGGCCACCAGTGATACAACCCGCTGTAGATCGCGAACACGCTACCGCCGAACAGCACAAAGTGAAAGTGGCTGACGACGAAGTATGTATCATGAACGTGAACGTTGAAGGGCACTGCCGCCAGCATCACGCCGCTGATGCCGCCGATGACGAACATCGACAGGAAGCCCAGCGAGAAGAGCATCGCCCCTGTATACCGAATCTTACCGCCCCAGATTGTCCCGATCCACGAGAAAATCTTGATGCCAGTCGGCACGGCGATAATCATCGTCGTAATCATGAAGGGGATGCGCAATGCCGGTTGAATACTGGTGAACATGTGGTGCGCCCACACGGTGAAGCCAATCAGCGCGATTGCCATGCTGGACATCGCAATCATGCGATAGCCGAACACCGGCTTACGGGCGTGGATGCTCAACACTTCGCTGAGAATACCCATACCCGGCAGAACCATAATGTAAACCGCCGGATGGCTGTAGAACCAGAAGATATTTTGCCACAGCAAGACATCACCGCCCGCCATCGCATCGAAGAAGGTCGTCCCCGCCACGCGATCCAGCAAGAGCAATGTCAGCGCACCCGCGAGGAAGGGTGTTGCCATCACCGCGATGATGCTCGTCGCCAGGATCGCCCAGCATAAGAGCGGCATCTGCCAGATGGACATCTCTTTCGGGCGCATGTTGAGGATCGTCACGATGAAGTTGATCGACCCGGCGATTGATGAAATCCCCAGCAAGTGCAGGCTGATTGCCCATAGCGTTTGCCCGTCGGGGCCGTAAATCGTGCTGAGGGGCGGGTATGCCGTCCAACCGGCGTTCGCCTGCCCGATGACGTAGCCCAGCAAGAGCATGATGCCCGCCGGCGGAATCAACCAGAAGGCGAAGGCGTTCAACCAGGGGAACGCCATGTCTTTCGCGCCCAGTTGCAGGGGCACGATGTAATTGCCGAAGCCCGCGAACATCGGGATCACGAATAAGAAAATCATCACCGTGCCGTGGATGGTGAACAGGCTGTTATACGCATCGCCCGATGCCATAAAATCGAGCGCGGGGGTTAGCAGTTCCCAGCGGATACCCATCGCCAATGCCCCGCCGATGATGAAGAAGATGAGCGCTGTAATCGTGTATTGCCAGCCGATAATCTTGTGATCGACCGACCACTTGAGCAAATCGCCCATGCTCGGCGCTTGATGTTCGAGTTCCCGTTTCGGCATGGGGACTGAAATTGTAGCCATCTTATGACCTTTCCAATAAATGCTGTGTATGATGATACGTTGCGTCGTGTGTGTTCATTCGCGATTACGTCCGATGCCGCCACCACAGCGAGCGCACCCCCCCCGCGCTCACCGTATGCTAGCGTGTCATCGTCCATATTATTCGGCATTATTCGTACGCGTCCGTGATCGCGCTCAGCGCCTCTTGTACGGCTTGCTGATTGACCAGATTCTCGCCATCTTCGACATCCCATTCCGGCAAATCACAGGTGCTATCGTTAGGATCGCCGCTGGTCGTCTGCGCGCAGAGGAAAGCCACAATCGCGTCGAGGTCTTCCTGTGGCATCAACGCCGGCGAGAATTGCGTCATCTGGTTCTGATAGCCAGCCACCAGATAGTCGCCCGGATAGCGGATGCTATGTGCGAGGTAGTCCGCGCCGTTCTCTAAGCCGGCTTGTGCCGCGCTATCTGCCGACCGACTGCCGATCCCGCTCAAGTTCGGGCCGATCACGCCGACGAATTGGTCGTAACCGTCCAGCAGGTGGCATCCCGCGCATCCATAACCGCCGTTGATGATAGCGTTCTCGCCGCGTGCGATCAAGCTATCGGGCGGGATGGTCGCATCGGCAATCTGCGTATCCCACCAGGTGCTTCGCATGGCGGCTTCGTTCTCATGGATGACGAGCCAGCTGTACATATTGCCGTGCCCACCCCCGCATAGCTCGGTACAGATCAAGCGATAGCGGTTGTAGCGTCCGGTCACGGCATCACGGGCGATGTAACCCGTCTCGCCATTAGGGGCGATCACTTCGACCCAGTCCGCGCCCAGCTCGGCATGTGGGTCTACCAGTTCAAGGCGTACCTGCTGTTCAACGTCGCTCTCAGCTTCGACCTGTGACCCCATGCTGAAGACCACATCACTGCTGTCGTCCGCAGTGGCGTAGATCGTCACTGGCGTATACGCACCGGCGAATTCCCAGCCTTCGCCCGCGTCAATCGGCGAGAAGCGTACCGTCGTGATGCGCCCCGGCAAGAGGTCTTGCTTCACGCGCATCTCTGGCACCCAGAACGAGTGAATCACGTCGCGTGTCTGCATGTCCAATTCTACATCTTGCCCGACGTAGACGTGTAGCTCGTCGGTACTCAATGAAATCGGCTCGCCGTTGATGTCGGTCTCATCAGTGAAATACTCGAACGACCACGCGAAACGTGCGCCATACGCTGTTGTATCGACGCTCGCGCCGTTGATCATGTTGGGCGTTTCAAAGGGGGCGGTGTTCCGTTGCCAGGTGATGAAGCTGAAGATCGCCAGCACAACCACGATGATCGCCGGGATAATCGTCCATACAATTTCGATCATGGTATTACCATGGATGGACGGCCCGTCGCTGGTGTCGTTCGGCTTCGCCCGAAAGCGAATCGCCGCGTAGTAAATTAAGCCCTGCACAAGGAAAAATACAATCCCGCCGATGCCCATCAACACGGTGAACAGTGCGTCGGTGCGCTCAGCTTGGACAGATGCTTGTGCGGGGAGGACATTCAATGCAGGCAATAACAGCGCGAGTACTATACCAAAAACGATGCTCAGAATACCGAACACCACGATTGGCATTAAACCCGCCTCCGTCACGCGCTCCATCATGGACTCTGGATTAGCGTTTTGCTGAAGTTCCATATTGGATAGTTCCTACCTCAAACCCGTCTAGACTAATTATAAAGTTGGTCTCAAAATAGTGCCAGCACCCACACTCAACCATTGCGGGGTACTGCGCTCGACGGCGGCGTATTCCGTCGAAACTGAGCCTGCTCTTAATCTCACGCTCAAAAGTTTGTACTATTTTACACAAACTTTGACTCTATCTTATCAAATATCCTAGGCTTCGACAAGCAAAGATGATCGCTAGATCGCTAATCCATGCCACGATGCGCCCGATCTCAGCAATCATCATCGTAAGGGTTCGCGCCGCCCTGCGTGCCGTCGCGGATGTCCTGTTCCCACGGGCGTTTGGCCCTGCCGGTATAGCCGATCTCGCGCATGCGCTCGGTCTCTAAGGCTTCTAACTGTTCAGAAATCGTGGGTTTCCGCAGGTCAACCGCCGGAATCTGGCGATCTGTGCCATCGTCCAGGCGATAAACGTAGCCGATGCCGCCGCACCAATCGCAGGCCTCGCTCGCCTCGCTGACGGGATCATCGAACCAGCCGTAACCATCACAGGAGATACAGCGAATGATCGTCATGCGTTAGTTGCTCCTCATGCTATTGTCAGGATGCTCTTGGTTCTTTATACCTGCTTTCCCTGTTATAATAAACATGGCTTTTTCGTATCTTGCGTGGTCAAGCTCTTTTTGTCCCCTTTTTAAAAAAGGGAACGCCAAAATGAACAAGATCAAGGAACGATAGTTCTTTGTCGGGATGCGGGGGCAAAGCCCCTGCAACAAAAACCACGCGAAATCCCAAAGAGCCTAAATATCATATCTGTTTCGTTTATTCCCTTGTGTGCCATCATGCAAAATACCAAATACGACTTCGACTATGCGTATCACCGCGAGACGCTCGTGGCGATATTGAAAGAGATCATCACAATGCCCGAACGACCGTCGGGCGAGGACTTGAGTCGCATCCTGCGCCAGCACCCGCGCCGAGATGACAAATCCTTGCACAGCCGCACCCAACTGGTGCAAGCCTATCGACAGTTCGCGGGGCAGTATGGCTTGCCGCCTTACGACGAAGAGCAGATGTTCAAACTGCGGCGCAAACCGATGCGTACTATCAGCGGCGTGACTCCCGTCACCGTCCTGACCAAGCCCTTTCCCTGTCCGGGCGAGTGTATCTTCTGCCCGAATGACGTGCGGATGCCCAAGAGCTATCTATCCGATGAGCCGGGCGCACAGCGTGCGGAGCAGAATAGCTTCGATCCCTATTTACAGACCTACACGCGCCTGTTGACCTATCATAACATGGGGCATCCCACCGATAAGATCGAACTTATCATCTTGGGCGGGACGTGGTCGTTCTACCCTGAGACCTTCCAAATCTGGTTCACGAAGCGCATTTTTGACGCGCTCCACGACTTCGGCAACGGCATTGATCGCCGTCAGGAAGTATGGGACGCGCTGAAAGATCAATCACAATTGCACCCGGAGAACAACACGACCAACGTGCAGATCATGGGGCAGGACTTCCACAAGACCTATAATCAGGTCGTGCAGAACGTCTACGCGCAGGAGATGCGCCGCTCGCGTGAGTTGGTGCGCGATATGGCATCCGGCGCGGTCGAGCGCTCGCCGATTGATGAATACGCCACATGGGACGAACTCGAAGCCGCCCATACATATAATGAAACCGCCGCCTGTCGCGTTGTCGGGCTGGTCGTCGAGACGCGCCCCGACCACATCAGCGCCGAAGAAGTGCTTCGCATCCGCCATCTGGGATGCACCAAAGTACAAATCGGCTTCCAGAGCTTGAACGACGATGTCCTGCGCGCCAACCGGCGCGGGCACAACGTCGCCGCTACCCGCCGCGCTGTTCGCCTCTTGCGTCAGGCTGGCTTCAAGATTCACGCGCACTGGATGCCCAATCTCTACGGCTCATCGCCTGCGCTGGATATTGCCGACTACGAGAAGATGTTCGCCGAGCCTGATTTTCGTCCCGATGAACTCAAAGTCTATCCCTGCTCGCTGATTGAAAGCGCGGAACTGATGCAATACTACCAGCGTGGCGACTGGCAACCGTACACGCACGATGAATTGCTCGCGGTGCTGGTCAGCACCTTCAAGGCAACGCCGGAGTACTGCCGCCTGACGCGCGTCATCCGCGATATTCCCAGCACGGATATTGTCGAGGGCAATCAGAAAACCAACTTCCGCCAGATTGTCAGCCAGGAGTTAGACCGACGCGGCGAGCGCAGTATGGACATTCGGGCGCGTGAAGTCCGTCACGATCGCATCGACCGCGAGCAACTGGTCTTAGATGAACAGACTTACGCCTCCAGCATCGGCGACGAGGTGTTCTTACAGTTCATCACCGATGACGATCAGCGCCGGATTGCCGGTTTCCTGCGTCTGGCTTTGCCAGCGCGCACGATGGAACCGATCCACGACGAATTACGTGCCGCCGCCATCATCCGCGAGATACACGTCTACGGGCAATCGCTGGGCATTGGCGATAGCGAGCAAGGGCGCGCCCAGCACATGGGGCTGGGCAAACGCCTGATCGAGCGTGCCTGCGACATCGCCCGTGAGCAGGGCTACGCGCACATCGCCGTGATTAGCGCCATCGGCACCCGCGAGTACTACCGCAAGCGCGGCTTTGACGACCGCGTGTTGTATCAGGTGCGCGAGCTATGATGAATGGCGATTCCTTCGGCTTTGATGCCGACGAGCGCGAGTACGATTTCATGTGTCCTTACTGCTGGCAGTCGATCACGATGCTCTTAGACACGTCGATTCGTCAGCAGACCTACATCGAAGATTGCGAGATTTGCTGTAATCCGATCGAAATCCACTATGAGATCGATCGCGATGGCTTCATCGCGCATTTCAACGCCGAACGCGCCCAGTAGGGCAAACGCCCACAAACCATCGCTTGCCTAAATCGCGCACATCGCCGACAATATGCCTGTGGTAATCGGCAGAGATGTGAAGGATGAGGCATGGATTTCTCACGGCAAACGGTGGTACGCATCATTTTATTCGTTGTGATTGTGGGCACACTGCCCCTCTATTTTGTGGGCTTTCTCGCGTTAGGGTCATCGAACACGCCCCAGCAACCGGACACGGTGCTACCATCGGCTACACCGGATGCCGCGCTGGATGTGGCGGATACGCCCGTCCCCACTAGCACGCCCATCCCAACGCGCAACGTCACCAGCACGCCGATTATCTTCTTATCGCCGACACCGTTTCAATATGTGCCACCGCCCCCGATTCAGCCGACGGCTTTCATCCCACCGACGGATACACCCGTGGTCGATAACGATGCCGATGGCGTGCCTAACGTGCAGGATGCCTGTCCCTTCCAGCCCGGCACGATTGCCACCGATGGCTGTCCTGATGCTGATGGTGATGGCATCCGCGATAGTCAAGATCAATGCCCGACGCAGGGTGGCACGATTGCCACCGATGGCTGTCCTGATGCTGATGGCGATGGCATCCGCGATAGTCAAGATCAATGCCCGACCGAAGCCGGCAACCTCGCGAACAACGGCTGTCCGGCACCGGTGGTGGTCGATAGCGACGGCGACGGCATCAACGACGATCAAGACCAATGCCCGACCGAAGCCGGCCCGCCGATTAACAACGGATGTCCCCTGCCCGATAGCGACGATGACGGCGTGACCGACGACATCGACGACTGCCCGACCACACCCGGCACGCCCGCGCTCAACGGTTGTCCCGATAGCGATGGCGATGGCATCCGCGATGGCGATGATGCCTGCCCGCAGACGAGTGGGACTGCCGAGAATGACGGGTGCCCGCTAGAGACCGACCGCGATGGCGATGGTCTGGTCGATAATCAGGATGCGTGCCCTGACGAAGCCGGAACGCTCGCGCTAGAAGGCTGTCCTGATCGCGATGGCGATAACATCCCCGATGGCGACGACCAATGCCCCGACCAAGCCGGTGTGCCGGCGACCAACGGTTGTCCCGATAGCGATGGCGATGGCATCAGCGATAATAACGACCAATGCCCCAGTCAAGTCGGCCCCTTCGAGAATAACGGTTGTCCCGTAACGGGTGACGATGGCGGCGACGACGACACCGCACCCGCACCCCCGCCACCACCAGATCGGCAGGACGCGTGATGTGTAAATCGGGCGGGGCTGGTACAATGACACGCATATTCATGTCAATTGAAGGGTGACGCATGGCGAACCGCAAGCGCGAGAATCTGCGTACGATTTTGATCTTCATCATTCTCGGGACGATTCCTTGCTATCTGCTGGGGGTTATCATCTGGGCATTTACCCCGCCCACAACTGATGATGCTGATGTTGCGCCGCCAACCGCCACTCGCGAGAATCGATCGGGCTTGCCGACCATCGCCAACCCCGATACTGAACTCACGCTGACACCGCGGGCATCCGCCACGAATACGCCCCGTAGTGGCTTGCCGACGATTGATGGCAGTGACCCGCAACCGATACAACCCACACAAAACCGCATCGCGACCGCTATCCCCGCCGCCAACACGCCGATTCCGATCATCCCGACGCAGACTATCCCCGCCAGCAACACGCCTTTCATCGCGCCGCCAGCGACCGTCACGCCCATTGTCTTGCCACCGACTTTGACGCGCACCCCACAAACACCACCGACCCCCACGCCGACGATCCAAATCTTGCTCCCACCGACGGATACGCCCGCGCCTTAGCTAGCATTCCGGTATATTTTATCGAACATTGAGGCCATATTGAGCATCTACTCATAAATATTACATAGCTAATTACAGTTTAATCTGCTTAACGGTCTTTGCTCATTTTATGATTTTAGTATTCAAACGAATGTAAATATTCATAACGTAAATCTTGTAGGAGATACAATGCGTAAGTTACTAAGTTTACTGTTAGTTGCACTATTCGTAATGCCGATTGCGGTATTTGCACAAGACGAGGAAAGCAATACGATTGCTGACATCGTCGTGGCAAGCACCGAAGCCGAAGAAGCTGAATTCACCACCCTGCTCACCGCTGTCCAAGCCGCTGATGAAAGCGTGCTGGAGACACTGGCTGACCCCGAAGCAGAACTGACGGTCTTCGCACCGACAGATGCCGCCTTTGCCGCACTGGCAGAAGCACTGGGTGAAGAAGAATTCAACGCTGTGCTGGAAGACACCGCACTGCTGACCGACATCCTGCTCTACCATGTGGTACCGGGTACTGTCATGTCAGAAGATGTGGTCGCCGCACTCGATGAAAACATGGACGAATTCAGCACACAGACCGCACAAGGTCAGTTCATTGACATCGCTGGTAACGTCGAAGATGGCATTACCATTGATGGCGCGAACCTCGTGCTGGAACTGGTTGATATTGAAGCTGATAACGGCGTGATCCACGTCATCGACGCTGTGATCCTGCCGGAAACGCGCACCATTGCTGAAATCGTGGTCGCCAACACCGAAGCCGAAGAACCGGAATTCATCACGTTGTTCACCGCCGTCGGGCTGGCTGACCCCGCCGTGCTTGAACTGCTGAGCGATCCCGAAGCAGAGCTGACGGTCTTCGCACCGACGGACGCTGGCTTCGCCGCCCTTGCTGAAGCACTGGGTGAAGAAGACTTCAACGCAATTCTCGGAGATACCCCCGCACTGACCGATATCCTGCAATACCACGTCATCGCTGGCGTATTCTACGAAGCTGATGTTGCTGGCTTGCTGGATGAAGAAGGTATGGCAGAAGTCGAGATGGCAAATGGCGATATGGCAACCGTTGAAGCTACCGATGAAGGTATCTTCATCGACGGCGCACAAATCATCGTCACCGACATCGAAGCCGCCAACGGTGTGATCCATGTGATTGATGCTGTGATGGTACCGCCGGAAGACGTGGAAGAAGAGTAAGCCGACTTCCGCAAGCAACACGGGTGACAATCGCGTGACCCGTTCGCTTCAAGAGCAGGGTGGCGATTGCGTCACCCTGTTTTGATTCACAGCATTGGGCAGAGACGAAAGAAGCGATCCTGTTGGTACAAGCGCGCGAGACTGCTATAATAGGCTCATTCGTTAAAAAATTAGGGTCTTTCGTATCTTGCGTGGTCAAGCTCCTTTTGTCCCCTTTTTGAAAAAGGGAACATCAAAATGAACAAGGTCAAGGAACGATAGTTCCTTGTGGGGGGCGGGGGCAAAGCCCCGGCGACAAAAACCACGCGAAATCCCAAAGAGGTAAAAATTACAACGTAATCAAGGAATAGACACTTGTTTGATTTAAAAGCACATCTCAAGACATTAGTCGAAGCGCACGCGCCATCCGGACACGAAGCCCCCATGCGAAAAATCTTGCGCGAGGAGTGGGGCGGCGTGGTCGATGAATTTGAGCAGGACAAGCTCGGTAGCTTGATCGGCATCAAGCGTGCCACCGCACCCAACGATCGCCAGCGCAAGATTATGCTCGCCACGCACATGGACGAAATCGCCTACATGGTGCGCGATATTGTCGATGGTTTCATCTATTTACAGCGCGTCTCGGGCATGGATAACCGCGTGATGATGGCGCAACCGGTCGTCGTGCATGGTAAAAAGCCCCTACGTGGGGTCGTCGCCGCCGCACCGCCGCACCTGCTGACGGCATCCCAGCGCAAGACCTATCCCACCCACGAACAACTCGTCGTCGATGTCGGCTATCCCGCCGCTGAAGTGAACGACCTCGTATCGCTGGGTGATCTCGTCACGCCCGACGTGCCGATGATCGAGCTACAGGGGAAGATGCTCGCCGCCAAAGCGATGGACGACCGCGCCTGTGTCGCCGCTGTGACTGCCGCCCTGCACGAGCTACAGGCACTCCAGCACAGTTGGGATGTCTACGCCGCCGCCACCGTACAAGAGGAAAGCGGCTTGATCGGCGCGACGACTGCCGCGCATTACATCAACCCTGATATTGCGATTGCGCTTGATGTGACCTTCGCCCCACAGCCGGGAGTCAGCGGCGACGGCACCAGCGACTTCAACGGTGGGCCGGCAATTGCCTTCGGCGCGAACATCCATCCCAAGCTCTACGATAAGATCATCGCGGTCGCGCAGGAGTACGAAATTAAATACCAGACCGAACCGATTGCCGGTGCGACAGGCACCGATGCGTGGGCGATTCAAGTCGCACAGCAGGGCATCCCGACTGCATTATTCAGCGTGCCCCTGCGGAACATGCACTCGCCGGTCGAGACGGTCGATCTGCGCGACATTGAACGCGCCGGACGTTTGCTCGCGCGCTTCATCGCCACGCTCAATAACGATTTCCTCGCGGCGATCGACTGGGATGCCACCCGCGCCGAGTCCTGATCGCCATACCTGACCACATCCACACGAGGGAGAGAGGCAACCTATGGCACAAGATGCCGAATTTCAAGCGATACTGGATAATATGCTCAACAATCCTGACCCGACGCAACGGGCGAAAGCCGCCAGAATACTGGGCGATTACGTCGATGAATTACAGGATGACGAGTACGAAGAAGCGAAGCGTGCGCTCAATCAGGCGATGACCGACCCCGACCCGCGCGTGCTGACGACCGTCATGCAGACGATGGCGAAATACGACCGCCTTGGTAAATTGCTCGACCTACACGGCGATAGCGAAGATGATATGCTCCCTGAGAAGGCGAGCGCCTGTAATGTCTGTGGTCGCCCGGAAGCGGTGATCCCCGATGGTGGATGCGAGCGCGACGATTGCCCCTATAACGCGGGCTGACGACAGCATGCCTGATATAAATACTGAATTTGAGGACGGACAAGGAATGTACTTAGAACAACTCTCTAACGCGATTGGCGTATCCGGCGAAGAAGATGCCGTGCGCGATATTGTACTAGATGCGATCAAAGATCATGTGACCGACATCGTGATCGACGCGATGGGCAACGTCACAGCTTTGAAGCGCGGCACGGGCGCGAGCAATATGAAAGTGATGATTGCCGCCCACATGGACGAAATCGGCTTCATGGTGACCGGCTTCGAGAGCAACGGCACCCTGCGCTTCACCAATATTGGCGGCGTGGATGATCGTATTCTGCCGGGCTTGCGCGTCAAAATCGGCAAGGGTCATGTGCCGGGAGTCATCATGTGGCCGCCGATCCATAAAAACCGCGACCAGAGCGTGAAACGCCTGAAAGACCTGCGGATTGACATCGGCGTGAGTAGCAAGAGCGCCGCCGAGAGCCAGGTGAAAGCGGGCGATCGCATCGCCTTCGATAGCACCTACGCCGAGATCAACGCGACGATGGTGCGCGGCAAAGCCTTCGATGATCGGGTGGGATGCTCGCTCTTGATCGACGTGTTGCAGGGCGGCGATTATCCGGTCGATATTCTGGCGGCGTTCACCGTGCAGGAAGAAATCGGCTTGCGTGGCGCACGGGTGGCAGCACAACGCCTGAATCCTGATATGGCACTGGTGCTAGAAGGCACGACCGCGCACGACGTCCCCAACCCCGATGCTGACCCCGACGACCCCGAACAGGCGAATCCCGTCTGCCGGGTGGGGGATGGCCCCGCGCTGACCGTCATGGATCGCAGTATGATTACGCCGCCGCACCTGCTCAACTTCCTGAAGCAAACCGCCGCCAGCAATGGCATCCCCTACCAGATCAAGACTGCGCGTGGGGGCGGCACCGATGCCGGACGCATTCACCTCGCCAACGGCGGCGTACCGTCGGCGGTGATTTCTATGCCCTGCCGTTATATCCATAGCCCGACAGCGTATCTCAGCAAAGAAGACTATCGCAATGATCTGGCATTGGTGCAGGCGGCTTTGCGTGCCCTCACGCCGGAACTGATCGCGCTGACGTGAGCGCGGGGATACGGCGTGTCTCGGCGCTCGCCCGTACCAATCTATTACTCATCTCAGCGCTTTACAATGCTTGTTTGAATATGTGCTGTCGCTGGCATGTATCCACGTTAACGAAAGGGAGTCGCCTTTGCGATTTGAACGAATTCATGTGATTATCAATCCGGCATCCGGTCACAACGAGCCAATCTTGAACACGCTCAACGACGTATTCCAAGTCTATGACGTGCAGTGGAACGTGTCCTTGACGCACAATCTCGGCGATGGAGCGCGCATCGTGCGCCAGCTAGCCGATGCGGGCGATGTCGATTTAGTCCTCGCCTATGGGGGCGATGGCACGCTTCTGGATGTGGTCGATGGCTTGCTGGAGACGGGCTTGCCACTGGGGATCTTGCCCGGCGGCACCGCCAACGCGCTCGCGGATGAGTTGAACATCCCGCCGACCCTGCACGCCGCCGCCCAGCTCGCCTGTGACGATGATGTGCGCCTGCGGACAATCGATGTCGGGCGTACAGCCGACCGCTACTTTCTCTTGCGTGTCGGCACCGGCATGGTTGGCACTTTCAGCGAGGGCGTAACCCGCGAGCTAAAAGATCGGCTGGGCTTGCTGGCGTATGTCGTCGGTGGCTTGCGCGCATTCGCGAACTCGCCCGTGGTCGATTATACGCTGACGATCGACGGTGAGGTGATTCACACACAGGGGACAGCCTGCATCATCAACAACGGCAACGCGATCGGCGCGTTGGGTATCCGCCTGAATAAGGCGATTCGCATTGACGACGGCTTGCTCGATGTGTTCGTTGTCAACAATGACTTGCAGACCGCGATCAGCGTCGCTGGCAGTCTGACTAATCTCGATGCGCTGGCGCAATCTCTGCAACACTGGCAGGGGCGCGAGATCACCATCGAAGCTGACCCGCAACAAGATGTCTATGGCGATGGCGAGAATTCCCCGTTCACGCGCACGCCCTCGACTTGTCGCGCCCTCAAGCGTGCCTTGTCGATCATTATCCCACCCGAGAGCTTGTAGAGTAGAAAGAGAGCAGTGCTATGGCAAAAAAAGTGAGCGACATCATCCGTGAACATTGGCAGAAGGGCGATTATCTCGGCTGGTTCGAGCAAGTCTACGCCCAGACTGACCCGCCGTGGGCGCTGGACGGCGCGCATCCGCATCTGGTGCAGTGGGTCGCGCGCGCGGCGATCGACGGTGACGGACAGCGGGCGCTGGTGGTCGGGTGTGGGCTGGGCGATGATGCCGAGTATCTGGCGCAGTTGGGCTATACCGTCACCGCCTTCGATATTTCGGAGACGGCGATTGCGCGCTGTCGGCAACGCTTCCCTGATAGCCCCGTGACCTACGTCACGGCGGATTTGTTCCAACTGCCGGATACGTGGCAGGGGGCGTATGATCTGGTTTTCGAGAGTCGCACGATACAGGCGCTCCCGCATACCATGAGCCAGCAAGCCTGCCATGCCATCGCTGATACGCTCGCGCCGCAGGGCGTGTTGCTGGTCTTATGCTTCGCCCGTGATCCACACGAGAGCAAAGACGGCATCCCGTGGCGCGTCTCACGGGTAGAGCTACAGGCATTTGTCGATTATGGATTAGACGAAGTACAATTTGAAGATATACGCGAAGGTGACGGCCATGATTTTCGGGTGATGTATCGCCGGACATCATAGCGGGGCGGGGTGCAGGTTGGCTCTGCCGCATATTGACGATCATTGAGGAGAAAAAATTACCGTGATTGAATTGATTCAAAAATTAGTCGAAGCATGGGGCCCGTCGGGCTATGAACATCACGTCCGCGCCCTGATTAAAGCCGAGGTGCAAGACCTCGCCGACGAGATGCACGTCGATGGCATGGGTAACTTGATCTGTCGCATGGGCGCGGGCGGCAAGCGCGTGATGATCTCGGCGCATATGGATGAAATCGGCGTGATGGCGAATTATGCCGAGCCGAACACGGGCTATCTGCGCTTCACCAATATCGGCGGCTTGCTCTACACGTCGATGCACGGCAACCGCGTCAAGTTTGAAGATGGCACGATCGGCGTGATCGCTATCCATGACTCCTTTGGCAAGGGACGCTCCAGCGCTAACAGCAACGACGATTTCTTCATTGACGTGCAGACCGAAGACGGCACCATCATCGAAGCCGGCAGTCCGGCGGGCTTCTGGCGCGAGATGCAACAGCGCGGCAATCGTATCATCGCCAAATCGCTCGATGATCGCATCGGGTGCGTGGTGGCGATCGAAGCGATGCGTAAGCTGAAAGCCAGCGGCACGCCTAACGAAGTCCACTTCGCCTTCACCGTGCAGGAAGAAGTCGGGTTGCGCGGGGCACACACCGCCGCCTATAACATCGATCCCGATCTGGGCATCGCGCTTGATGTGACCGCGACCGGCGACGAGATCAAGAATCGCAAGATGGCGATTAAGCTCGGTGGTGGCGCGGCGATCAAAGTGCAGGATAGCAGTCTGATCGTGCCCAAGCACATCGTCGAGTGGATGACTCAGCGTGCCGAAGCGGACGGTATCCCGCATCAGCGCGAGATTCTGACCGGTGGCGGTACGGATGCCGGCGCTATCCAACTCAGTCGCTCCGGCGTGCCGAGCGGGTGCATCAGCATCCCGACGCGCTTCTTACACACCACCAGCGAGACGGTCGATATTACCGACGTGCAAGCCTGTGTCGATCTGCTATCGGGCTTGCTGGCGCATGAGATTGATCTGGCGATCAACGGATAATCATATCGTGCCGGACTGTGATCCATCTGCACCCGTAGATGGATTACAGCCCACACGCTCATCGACAGGCACAGGAGAGATACCATCACTATGATTGCACCGCTACGCTTCATCCACATCAGCGACACCCATATCAATCCCGATCCGACGTATATCAAGAGTTACGCGCAATACACGCCGATGGTCGGCGCGAAGGCGCTGGTACAAGCTGTGCAAGCTCTGCCCTTCACGCCGGATTTTATCCTGCACACGGGCGATGTCGCCTATGATCCCGATCCGGCTGTCTATCCCGCCGTGCAAGCCCTATTTAGCCCGCTCTCAGTGCCGATTCATTATCTGGTCGGCAACCATGACGACGGGCGCGACCTGCAACGGGTACTGCTGGGACGCGCAGAAGCCGACATACAGGACTTTCTCTATTACACGTTCGAGGCGAAGGGCGTGCAAGTCGTTTGTCTCGATAGCAACGGCGACCACGACCCCGAACGCCCCTCTGGCACGGTGACCGACGCGCAACTAGCATGGCTAGACACCATCTGCACCGCCGATGACCCGCGCCCGCTGGTGGTCGCCATCCATCACAACGTCATCCCGATGGGCGTGCCGTGGCTTGACGATTGGATGCGACTAGAAAACGGTGCCGCCGTACACGCCTGTCTCACGCAAGCGCGGCATCGTCTGCGCGGGGTGTTCTTCGGGCATATTCATCAGAATATCGAGACGATGCAGGACGGCGTGCTTTACGTGGCGGCGGCATCGTCATGGTGCCAGTTCATCAGCTATCCCATGCCCGAAAACGAGCGCGTCGCCGCCGCACCGAACGACCCGCCCGGCTTCAGCATCGTGACTGTCACGCCGGAGCGCACGTATCTACGCCGCCACACTGTCCCCCTGCCCGCGTGAGTCTATTCTGATCCTAACGGCTCTTTGGGATGTCGTGTGGTTTTATGGCAGGGGCTTTGCCCCCACACCCCTACAAAGAACTGTCGTTCCTTGTTTGAAAACGCTCATGGGTACACGTTGTGCAACGTGGGACGCTGTCTCACACCCTGCAAAAAGCTTACGCCTTTTGAAACCAGTTGTTTTCAACGCAATTGCGCTGAAAAAAGCAAGCTGTGAAAGTTTTGGTGTAACTACTCAGGTCAATTGATTTACGCCAGCTTCTGCCTTCAAAACAAGCACGGTTGAAGTCCCTCTCCTAGCTACATCGTGGCGGTCGGGAGAGGGATTTAGGGTGAGGGCTGAGTAGTTACGTTTTGGTTGAGCTTTTGAAAAAGCTCATGGGTCTTAGGGCAAGGCCCTAAATGGTTATTGCACACGTTCGACATGAGAACCTTTGCAAAAAGGTACAAAAAGAGCTTGACCACGCAAGATACGAAAGACCCATCATAACGCCGGCTCGTGCTTGTTGATACAATGTGCCTTCTGTCTGTCAATCATCCATCGGGGAACGTGACTGTAACTTATGGAACAGAGCAAACAATCCGGGCGCAATCGCCTGTTAGTGCTGGTCGGCGTAATGATCAGCTTGATCTTTTTGTGGCTGGCGTTTCGTGGCTTGCAACCGGCCGCCTTTCTCGAATCGCTGGCAGAGGTCAATGTGGGGCTGTTGCTACTGGCGGCGGCGACCTATTTCGTCGCGGTGCTGATTATCGCGTGGCGCTGGCAATTCCTGCTGATGACCGTCCGCACCATCGCGCTAGGCGCACTGGCACGCATCGTCGCGATCGGCTACATGGGCAATAACGTCTATCCCTTGCGTGCGGGCGAAGCCCTGCGAATCTTCTTACTCCAGCGCGATCATCGCGTGCCCGTCAGCGCGGCGGCGACGACCGTCGTGGTCGAGCGCGTGTTCGATGGCATCGTCATGCTGACTTTTCTCGTGCTGGGCTTGCTGGCGATGGATATTCAATCGCCTGAATTACAACTGGTGCTGACGCTGGGTGCGCCGCTTTTCGGAGTGGCCGTGCTGGTATTCATCGTGCTGGCGGCTTTTCCCGATGTGCTGGGGCGCGTCGTCCGCACCATCAGCCAGTGGTTGCCTACCGCGCTGGGCGATCTGTTGCAAACTGTCAGCGATGGCGTACTCGAAGGCTTGACCAGCCTCCGTAGTCCTTTGCATCTGCTGGGGGCTGTCGGCGCGAGCTACGGCACATGGGCGGTCGAGGCGGTCGTCTACTGGATGGTGATGTGGGCGTTCGGGCTGGAGTTGGGCTATCCGGTAGCCTTGCTGGTAGTCGGTGCGGTCAATCTGGCGGGCTTGATTCCGGCATCGCCGGGCAATGTCGGCGTGTACGAATTCTTCGCGTCGCTGGTGCTAGTGGCGGTCGGCATCGGGCAGGATACCGCGCTGGCATATGCGATCGTCGTGCATGTCGTCATCTGGTTGCCGATTACGCTGGTGGGCTTCGGCGCGTTGATCCAGCAGGGTTTAGGCTGGGCGGATATTAGCAAAGCGCGTGAGTTAGAGACATCGTGACCGATCGCGTTGCGGCGCTTGGGGCTGTCGTGTGGTCGTTGTTGCTTTACCCAGGGCAATCGCATTTTAAAAAATAGTTTCTTTCGTATTTTGCGTGGTCAAGCTCTTTTGGTTCCCTTTTTGAAAACGCTCTTATGTCGAACGTGTGCAATAGTCATTTAGGGCCTTGCCCTAAGACCCATGAGCTTTTGAAAAAGCTCAACCAAAACGTAACTACTCAGCCCTCACCCTAAATCCCTCTCCCGACCGCCACGATGTGGCTAGGCGAGGGACTTCAACCGTGCTTGTCTTGAGGGCAGAAGCTGGCGTAAATCAATTGACCTGAGTAGTTACACCAGAACTTTCACAGCTTGCTTTTTTGAACGCATTGCGTTCAAAATGAACAAGGTCAAGGATAGCTCCTTGTGGGGGTATAGGGGCAACGCCACCACAAGCCATATGCAATCGCCCTAGGCTTTACCAACTTCACGCGACAGTTGGCTATTTTTCCGATATAATATTAACGGTTAGCTCGGTAAAATTCCCCGTGGCGATTGCGTCAATAGTAAGCTGTACATCAACCGTAAAGCGAGAAAACTCTATGGCAAATGAACTGACATTGGAACAAGCATTCGATACGTTACAAACGGGTAATCCTCATGATCGTGCGGATGCCATCAAGTATCTGGGCGAGGAACAATATGCGCCTGCTGTGCCATATCTCGCCCAACTCATCGAAGAATCAGACCCCGGCACGCGCTATCTCGCGGCGAAAGCCCTCAGTCAGATCGGCGATGAAGCCGAGAGCGCGGTGCCGTCGCTGTTGCAAGCTCTGCGCGCCAACGATATGTATCTGCGGATGGCAGTCACCGGCGCGTTGATTAACATCGGTACACCGGCTGTGCCGGGCTTGATTAAAGCCCTGTTCGATAAGAAGAAAGCCGTGCGCCGCGCCTCAGCCAAGGCACTGGGCAAGATCGGGCATCCGCGCGCGCTCAGTGCTTTGCGCGTCGCTGTGCGCGATAAAGACCCCAGCGTGCGTAAGATGTGCCAAGAAGCACTCGACCGCATCGAACAAGCGTGAATCCGTGCCCTCTCCTAGCCACGACTGGGAGAGGGCTGGATGCGCCTACGTGAAATCGACCACGACCTTGCCGACGTTCTGACCGTCGTAAAGATGCTCGATCGCGTCCAGTGCCCCCGCCACGCCGGTGAAGCTCGTCTCATCGACCGCCAGTCGTAGCTTGCCATCCTGTACCAGACTCAACAACGATTGCATGTGTTCCCCCGCCTGCCGGAAGTAGTGCATCAGCCAGAACCCGCGCAGAGATGCCGACTTCTGAATCAGCTTATATGACACGCGCACGCGATTGACTTTCTGTGGCCCTGAGGCATATTCGCTGATGGAGCCGATGATAATCAAACGCCCTTTGACCGCCAGATGATCGACTGCCGTGTCGTACATCTCGCCGCCCACTCCCTCGAACACGATGTCTACGCCCTTGTCATACTCTGCGTCCAGCACATCGCGCAGGGACTCCTTGCGATAATTCACAGGGCGATCACACCCAATCTGCTTCAGGAAATCGACCTTTTCATCCTTGCCACAGGTGCCAATAACGTGATTGCCAGCGATTTTTGCCAGCTGTACGGCGATATTGCCCGTGCCGCCCGCCGCCGCCGTGACGAGTACCGTCTCGTCCTGGGTCATCGCGCCCACTTCAGCCAGCGCAATCGATGCCGTTAAGCCGCTGATTCCCAGCGTCACCGCTTCGGGCGAGGCTTGCGGGAGCGGGATAGCCCGCTGTGCTTTCGTCGTGAAGTACTCGCAGAAGCCACCATCGCCGATTGATAGCACCGCATCGCCCACCTTGAGCGTCTGCACATCCGCACCGACCGCGATCACCTCGCCGCAGGATTCTGCACCCATATCGAAGGGCGGCGGGGTCGGCGCGAGATAACGCCCCTGTGCCATCAGGTAATCAGCCGCGTTCACGCCGGTATAATGCGTCTTGACGAGCACTTCATCGGCTTGCGGGGCGCTCAGCTTGGTCTCTTGTATCGCGCACGCCTGCCGGATGTCGGGGTTGGGCTGGATGGCGACGAGTTTTTGATAAATCTTTGGGTGTGTCATGCGCTATGTCCTGTTCAGCTTAAGTCAATAATCGGGGATCGCATCTGTGCGCCCCGGCGATGATAGCGCATATTGTAGCAACGCCCCCGCCAAAACCCAAATCTCACACATGGCATTTTAGCCAGCGCCCGACTACACTGTATTGCTATACTTAACCTGACAATCGAAAGGATGCCGGATGACGCGCCAACGCCTGTGGATGATACCTATGATGATGCTGACGATCGTGTGGGCTAGTGCGAGCGCACAGGAACAAATAACGTTGCCTGCTGGCGAAGGAGTGCCGGACGCGCAAGCGGTCAGCGTGCGTGCCGATGATCGCCTGACCTTGCACGGTGATTTCTATCTGTCTGACCCTGACCGCCCGACGGTCTTGCTCTTGCATCAGCTTTATACGACCCGCGCCAGCTGGCAACCCCTGCTCGCGCCCCTGCACGAGTCCGGTTACAACGTGCTGGCGGTTGACCTGCGCGGCTTCGGCGCGACACGCGGCATGATTAACTGGTTTCAAGCGGTCGATGACGTGCAAATCTGGCTCGACTGGTTGCGGGCTGAAGGCGGCGTGCGCGCGGATGATATTCACATGATGGGCAGTAGCATGGGCGCGACGCTCGCCATCAACGGCTGTGCGGCGGATGACCTGTGCCGCAGTGTCATCGCGCTCTCGCCGGGCTGGGATTACTATCGCGTGAGCGTTGCCGAGACAATCGCCGTCAAGCCTGTTCTCGCCATCTATACCGAGAATGATCGCTGGCCCGCGCTGGGCGTGCCGCGCATGATCGCCGCCGCGCCCGATACCCTGAGCGTCGATGTGTATGCCGGCAACGCGCACGGCATGGATATGGTCACCGATCAGTATGAGACGCTTGTGCCGCGTGTGCTGGCGTGGCTCGCCGCGCATGACCACAGCACACAAGACCATTAATCCGCCACACAGGGATCATCGGTACAATACGTCTAATTGTGAAATTTATCATCATGTCGTGTCGATTTCGTGATCGACACCGATTGTAATCTTGAGGATGTATTGGAATGTTTCAATCTGTGATTTTGCGCCTCGGCTTGCGCTATATTAGCCGCCGCTTGTTCCAGAGCGTGTTGTTCATTTTAGGGGTGGCGCTGGGGGTCGCGGTCGTGATTGCGATTGATCTCGCTAATGGCAGTGCCAGCCGTGCCTTTGCGCTTTCCAGCCAGACGATCACCGGTAACGCAACGCACCAGATCAGCGGCACATCGTCGGGCTTATCGACCGAGTTATACCGCGATATTCGGATTGATCTCGGCATCCGCGATAGTGCGCCGGTCGTCAACCAGACGGTGCGCGCCAGTGGCGTGCCGCAAAGCCTGCAAGTGCTGGGGGTCGATCCCTTTGCCGAGCCGCCCTTCCGTGATTACCTGACGGAAATCGAAGTGATGGGCGAAGAAGAAATCGACCCGTTTGAAGCCCTCACGCGCTTCATTGCTGAGCCGCGCACTGTTCTGCTGAGTGACACGCTCGCCAGCGATATTGGCATAGATGCCGGCGATACGATCGAATTGATCGTCAACTCCGAGCGTATCGACGTGACCGTGATCGGCGTACTCGTCGCCAATACCGATCTCAGCCGGCAAGCACTGGATAACTTGCTCCTGACCGACATCGCCACCGCGCAAGAAGTCCTCGATTTTCAGGGGCGCATCACGCGGATTGATCTGATTATCGACGCTGATGAGCAGATTGCCGCCGTGCGCGATATCCTGCCGCAGGGCGCGACGCTGGTCAACACGCAGGATAGCGGCGGCGCACTGGCACAGATGACCGATGCCTTCGAGATTAACTTGCAGGCCTTGTCCCTGCTGGCAGTCGTCGTCGGCGTGTTCTTGATCTACAACACTGTGACCTTCAGCGTGGTACAACGCCGCCCGATGATCGGCATCTTACGCAGTGTCGGCGCGACCCGTCGCCAGATTTTCACCTTCATCATCGGCGAAGCCCTGACGCTGGGCATCATCGGCACAGTGCTGGGGATGGCGCTAGGTGTGATCTTCGGACGCTTCACAGTCGCGCTCGTCTCGCAGACGATCAACGACCTGTACTTCAGCGTGACCGTCAACACGGTGACGGTCGATCCTCTCAGCCTGCTCAAAGGCGCGACGCTAGGCATCGTCGCTAGCGTGGGCGCGGCGATTATCCCGAGCTGGGATGCCACCCGCACCCTGCCTGCTGGCTCGATGAAGCGATCGAGCATCGAAGAAGAAACTGCCGGACTCGTGCCGTATATCACCATCGCGTCAGCCGTCTGCTTCGCGCTCGGCTATCTGCTCCTGCAAATCCCGACGACCAGCCTGATTATCAGCTTTACCGCGCTCTTCTTCGTGATCTTCGGTGGTGCGTTGCTGACTCCTGCTGTGTTGATTTTGCTCTTGCGCGTCCTGCTTCCGGTGACGTATCGCCTGTTCGGGGTGCTAGGGCCGATGTCGGCACGGGCGATCACGCGCTCGCTCAGCCGCACGTCAATTGCCGTCGCCGCCTTGACGATCGCCGTCAGCGTGATTATCGGCGTGAGCGTGATGATCGGCTCCTTCCGCAATACGGTGACCAACTGGCTCGAGAACACGCTCACGGCGGATATTTACATCTCACCGCCGACGGGCACCGCCACCGGCAACGACGTGACGCTCGATCCTGAGATTGCGACGCTGGTCAGCAATACCGAAGGCGTGGCGCGTGTCTCGACCAATCGCACCGTCGATCTCATCGCCCCCAACTATCCCGACTTGCCGCCGGTCAACGTCAACGTGATCGACTTCGATCTGGCGGGGGATGCGCGGCAGTACGTCTGGCAGGATGGCAGCCCAGTGACAGCGCTGGAAGAGGGGCGTATCACCGTCAGCGAACCCTTCGCGTTCCGGCGCGGCATCACACAGGCGAACAACACGCTGACTCTGCTCACCCCGGCGGGCGAGCAGCCCTTCGAGATTGCGGGGGTGTTCTACGATTACACGACCGATCAGGGCATCATCTTCATGGGGCGCGAGACTTACGACCAATACTGGGACGACCCGACGATTAGCGCCGTCGCCGCCTACGT
Organism: Anaerolineae bacterium; assembly: GCA_034437755.1. Classification (GTDB taxonomy): domain Bacteria; phylum Chloroflexota; class Anaerolineae; order Aggregatilineales; family Phototrophicaceae; genus JAUZRW01. The sequence goes on from DAOTTV010000021.1 coordinate 23,073, forward strand.
GAGCGATGTCGATCAGCTAGAAACTGTGGTCGAACGTCTGGAGCAAGAGACGCTCGCCGGTTACGAGATCGACGTGCAGAGCAACCGCACCCTGCGTCAGAGCGTCTTCGACGTGTTCGACCGCACGTTTAGCATCACGATTGCTCTACGGCTGTTGGCAACGATCGTCGCCTTCATCGGTATTCTCTCGGCGTTGATGTCGCTACAACTAGAACACAGGCGTGAGTACGGCGTGATGCGCGCCAACGGCATGACCCCCAGCCAACTGCGCCAGTATGCCTTCATCCAGACGGGCTTGATGGGCATCATCGCTGGCGTGCTGGCGATCCCCATCGGTATCTTGCTGGCGATGGTGCTGGTCTACGTCATCAACGTGCGCTCCTTCGGCTGGACGATGCAGTTTGCCATCATCTGGGGTGAGGTCGGGCAAGCCTTCCTCGTGGCGATCGGCGCGGCATTGCTGGCGGGCGTGTATCCCGCCTACGAGTTGGCACGGATGAACGTCAGTCGCGCTATTCGGAGCGAGTGAGCGCGTCGCCGTTATCGTTCAGGCGCGCGCGTATCTGTTCTAAAATCGTGCGCGCCGCTTCGACACTGGCGGCGGTGAACACTTTATCCGTCATGTTAAAATTGCGTGCGTACATCTGCGTCAGCGTCTTGACGTAGCTCTCCTGCTTGACGTTGACCAGATACAACTGTGGGCGTTCTTCAAAGCGGCGGGTGGTGCGCGTGTAATGTGGGCTAGCGTTGCCGGGCGGCACCTGTGCATTCGCTGACCGTACCGCAATCACCCCGAATACGCTATCATGCGTATCGACCCAGCTAAAAAATTCGTCCATCACGAGGTTATACTCATCCCATGTGTAACGTCCCTCGGTTTCGATGCGGATGATCGTTTTGTCGTCGTTATCCCAATGTAAGCTCATCGGCATGTGGACAGTCCTTTACGATTGTGTAATAACGTACCGACGAATATTCTAACGTAAATAATACAGGTTGCCTATAACCACCACAGCGGACAATCAAGCGCGTATAATAGAAGGAAAGCGATGAGCGGCGACTCCTGCGCGCTCGCTTGCGCTGTTGTAGATTTAAATTGTGGGTCTCTCGTATCTTGCGTGGTCAAGCTCCTTTTGTCTCCTTTTTGAAAAAAGGGACCACCAAAAACTTTTGGTTTTTTGAACGCGCAGCGTTCACAATGAACAAGGTCAAGGAACGATAGTTCCTTGTGGGGGGCGGGGGCAAAGCCCCCGCGACAAAAACCACGCGACATCCCAAAGAGCCTAAATTGTTTAGCCGATGCACAGCACAAAGGAAGACCTATGGATGATTTTTACGAACCGATCGCGCTCCTGCTCATCAACTATGGCGAAATCCACACGCTGAACCCGATTCGCGTCGCCAGCGTTTACGAAGATGAAAAGATGCGCGTCACTGGCTTGGTGGACTCGGACAGTCCGCGCCGTTTTGTGCGCTTCGTCGTCCATCTCAAGCTCTCGTCGCACCTGCCCGATCAAGAGCGCGTCATCACCGATAGCCTGCTCTCTGACCTGCCGGTGACATCTGACAAGACCGATACGCTGGTGTATAGTGCTAAGGTTGAATACGGCGATTTTAGCGGTTACACGATTCCGGAATACGTGCGTCCCGGCCGCTGGATCACGTACATCAAGCGCAAGCGACAAGCGATACAGGAACAAGCCGAGCGTGAACGCGACCTGAACAACACGCCGATTGACGACTCAAAGCTGTTCCCCGATATCGATCCGCCATCATGATGTATTTAGACACACACATAGGAGGGATTATCTCATGCTGTCATACGATCATATTGTGATTTCTGTCAACGATTTAGAGCAAGCCATCACCACCTATCGCGAGGCGGGCTTCACGGTGGTGCGCGGCGGCGCGCACGCCTCCGGCATCACCCATAACGCGCTCGTGATCTTCAGCGATGGCGTTTATCTGGAGTTGATCGCGCTGATTGACCCCGACCAGCGCGAGCAATCAGCGTTCAAAGCACTTGTGCGCCCGACCGAAGGCTATACCGGCTATGCCTTCTATACTGATGACTTGCCAGCCGAGATCGACCGCATGACGAGCATCGCCAGCGATGACATACGCGCCGGCAGTCGCACGACCACCGATGGCGTACTGCTCAAGTGGCAGATGGCGCGCCTTGACGACACGATGTCGCCCTTCGTCATACAGGACATCACCCCGCGTGAACAGCGCGTGCCTGCCGTCCCCGCGACGACCGACCACGCCAACGGCGTGACGGGCTTAGCGGATGTGACCATCCTCGTGCCGGATTACCCGACAGCAGTCGCACGTTACACCGCCATTCTCGGCACAGAGCCGACCGAATCGGACGCTGAGCGCGCCCAGTTCGCCGTCGGTGATGCGACGCTGACGCTGGCACAACCGGCGAATCCGTCCCAGCGCGAGTACGTCCTGCACTTCGGCGCGGTGCCGTATCGCCTGCGTTTGACCAGCCCATCCGCGCCCGATGACGTGACCTTACACGGGGCGCGCATCACCTTCACCGCTGATTAAGCACGGTCAATCTCATTGCGGACGGTGTTCAGCAGGTTATCGGTGCGGATTTGCCCCAGCGTGTAGCAGGGGCCGCCCAGTTGATCGGCAAGCCGTTGTGCCAATCCTTGATCGAAGGCGATATGCTCCATGTTGATCGTCACCGTGCGAATATCGGCTTCTTTGATCTGATGGGCGATCTGGTGCGCTTCTTCCTGCGGCGAGAGCGATTCGGTCATACTGACGTTGCCCGCGCCATCGGTCAGCAAGATCATGATCGGCATAATGTCGGGATTGTTGAGCAGTTCGCGCCGGATTGTCTCGTATGAGAGCAACAAGCCCGCCGATAGCGGCGTTTTCCCACCGACGGGTATATCTTGCAGGGCTTCCTTCGCCAGCGTGACACTGTTCGTCGGTGGCAAGACCAGCGATGAGCGATCCTTCTGGAAGACGACCAGCCCCACGCGGTCACGGCGCTGGTAGGCATCCGTCAGCAGGGACATGATCGCGCCCTTAGTGGCTTGCATCCGCTCGCTGACGGCCATACTCCATGAGGCATCGACGCTGAACAGAATCAGGTTGGCGGCTTTCTTCACGCGGATCTTGCGCTGGAGATCGCCGCGTCGCAGGGCATAGGCCATGCCCGTCTCTTCTTTTTGCTGAGCGCGCAAGAGTTGGTGTGGGGCGGCGGCGCGTAAAGTCGCGTCGAAGGCGATGTCGTTGGTCTTGTTGCCGGCGGGCACGGCACGGATATAGCGCCCGCGTTTGCGCTCGGTGCGCGTGGTCGATCGCCGACCGGATTGCCGCCGCGACATCTTATCGAGATCGCTCTGGAATTGCTTGATCTGGAATTCGCCGCTGGGGTTGATCTTCTGCCCCCCTTCCCACCATTTGGCATCGTTGCTCGGGAATGCGTCCTGACGGGAAGGAGAAGCCTCTTGCGCGGTATCGGGGGCTTGCTCTGCCGATTGATCGTCTACTTGTTCACTTTTTTTTTAGCGTCGGCGTTGGCATCGTTGGCGGTCGTGTTGCCGTCGTCGTCCGTCTGGCGGTCGTCGCCGTCGTCCTCGTCCATCTCAGCGCGTTGATCGGCAACGCGATCATCAATGTTATCGAGTTCGGCTTGCGCGTCCGAGAACGGCCCTCGCTTGAGCCGGTGCGGAATCGCCAGCTTGATCGCCAGCGCAATATCCGCATCGTTGATGTAATCGCGCCCGTTGTAGGCGGCGTGGGCGCGGGCGGTCTTTAGCACCACCAGATCGGCACGATGTCCGTCGATTTGTAGCTCAGCCATCATGCTGGCGATCAAGCGCAGGTCGTTGTGCGTGTGGCGCACATCATCGACCAGTTCCCGCGCTTCAGCAATGCGATCGCTCAGGCTCTTCTCGTAAGTCTCGTATTCTTTACGAAAATCTTCGGGATGATCTTCATATTGGATGTGACGTTGCAAAATCTCGATGCGGTCTTGTGGCGCACGAATACCCTGTACTTCGACCGAGAGGGCGAAGCGATCGAGTAATTGCGGGCGCAGGTCGCCTTCTTCAGGGTTCATCGTCCCCACGAGGATGAAACGCGCCGGATGAGTGAAGCTGATGCCCTCGCGCTCGACGATATTCACGCCCATCGCCGCGCTATCTAAGAGCAGATCGACGATGTGATCGTCTAATAAGTTGACTTCATCGACGTAGAGAATACCGCGATTGGCATTCGCCAGCACGCCCGGCTCGAAGTGCCGCTCGCCCCGCTGGATCGCCGCTTCGATGTCGAGCGTCCCGACGACGCGATCTTCAGTCGCGCTCACAGGGAGATCGACAAAGACCGCCCGCTGTTGTTCGATCGGCATTTTATCGAGCTGATTGTCGTAGCGGTCGCGGGTCACATCCGACCAGGTGTCGGGGCGGTGCGGGTTATCGTTGAAGGGCGAGTCGGCAACCACGTCGATTTCCGGCAAGAGCGCCGCCAGTGCGCGTGCCGCGGTCGATTTACCAGTTCCCCGCTCGCCGCGGATCAACACGCCGCCGATACGCATGTCGATCGCGTTGAGGACAAGTGCTAGGCGCATCAAATCTTGTCCGACGATGGCGGTGAATGGATATACGGAAGGGCGTTTCGTCATGGGAGTCACATCCTTGGCTAGCTGAATGTTTGCGAACCATGAGTATAAGGGAGGGGCGTGAGCCTTACAATTGTCATTCTGCCTGTGTGATGCACCCCCGCGTGAATTTCATGCAATCTTAAGCTCACTGCGGGTTCTCGCTCAACCAATGCTGGATTGTTGCCTGTGCCGCGGGTGTGCCGATGCGCTGGAGGGCTTGCAGGATGTAACGCGCCATCATGCCTGTTTCCTGTGTCAGTTGCATCTGCAAGGTCGCGACGGCGCGTGCGTCCGGTTGCCCCCATAGGCTGGTGATGGCACTGCCGCGCACGAGGACATCATCAGCCTGTATCGCCTGTAGCAAAAGCTGGAAGGCTTTTTCTTCGCCTGCGATGCGCCACAGAGCAATCGCCGCCCCCTGCTTGACGCGCACGTTACGACTGCTGAGCAAGGGGCGCAGGTGGCGTTCGGCCGGTTTGCCCAGCTTTGCCAACGCCGCCACCGCCTGACTCCACACGCCGCCATCCGGGTCTGCCAGCGCAGTAATCAAGGTCGGCACAGCAGACGTGTCGCCCAGCTCGCCGAGGGCTTGCGCCGCCCCTTGCCGCACGCGCACATGATCGTGCTGGGCGAGCGCGGTCATCAAGGGCGTGATTGCCGGCGCGCCGATCTCGTATAACTGCTCGAAAACGCGCGTGCGCGTCTCTAGCTCTGGATGTTGCAGGGCGCGTATCAGATCATCGATGCGACGTGGGAGCAATCGCTCGCGTGCGCGTGGCTTCCACGCATCTACGGCTTGTAGCGCAGTCTCAGTGCCGATTTGCGTCAGGGCTTCGGCGGCATATTGACACACGAATATATGCTGGGATTGATTGGGGATTTCGGCATAGTCGTCCAGCAGGTCGATCAGCGGCGCGACCATCCGCGTCTCGCCCGTCAGTTCGCCCAGCGCCCCCAGCGCCCACGATGCCTTGCCGCGCACGTCTGCCGCTTCATCATGCAAGCAGGTCAACAGCGCGTCGATGGTGTGCGCCTGCCCCAGTTCACCCAGTCCCCATGCCGCATTACCGCGCACGCTTGCGCTCGGATCGCGCAGGAGTTCCAGCAGGGGATCGACCGCGCGCAGGTCGCCCAATGCCGATAATGCCCATGCCGCGACCCCCCGCGTCGAGTCGTCGTCGCTGTTCAGTTGCACGAGCAAGGGTTCGACTGCGCGTTGATCGCCACTCGCCCCCAGCACATAAATGATGCGATTGCGCGCCCATGTGCCGCTATCGTCCAGCGCATCAATCAGCGGCTCAATCGCGCGTCCTGCGCCAATCTGTGCCAGCGCTGTCGCTGATCGCTCGCGCACGATGTCGTGCGCGTCCTGTAGCCGTTCAATCAAGGGGTCGATCGCTTCCTGTGCGCCGTTCATACCTAAGCCACTAGCGGCATTGGCGCGCACGGTGCTATCTGCGTCCTGTAGGGCGTTTAAGAGTGCTTGTATCACGCGCTCATCCTGCCGTTGCGCCAGTTCGATCGCCGCGGCGCGGCGGTCTTGTACGTCATCGCTGGTCAGGTAGGCGAGCAAAGACTCTATACTCGGTGTGGGTTGCATTCAAGCGTGTCCTATAACTATCATCGCTAATAATCCGCTGATTCATAATAGCGGCTCTTTGGGATGTCGCGTGGTTTTTGTTGCAGGGGCTTTGCCCCCACACCCTCACAAGGAACGGTCGTTCCTATTGCGGCGTAAAACCCTCACACCACTTCGTAGGACAGAATGATCGTATCACCCAGCATCAGGGCATTGCCAGCGTGCAGGCGCGTCGCTTGCTGGATGCGTTGCCCGCCGTTGATGCGCGTGCCGTTGGTACTGCCTAAATCTTCGACTGCGTAGCCATCCCCCTGCCATAGCAAGCGCAGATGCTGACGGCTGACTTCGGGATCATCAATCGTGATGTCGTTCGATGCGTCGCGCCCCAACACGATGCGATCCATCTCTAGCCGATAGGTCGTGTTCAGGCTGGGGCCGCGCCGCACCACCAGCCAATACCCGGAGTCCTGTGGCATCATCGACCGCGTGTAAGGTTGTTCGGCGGCGGGGCGCACGGGTCGTGGCGCGGGGGCCGGCGGTGCTGAGGGCGGGACGATCGCTTCATTCTGTGGCGCGATGTCCAGCATCCGTTGTAATTCGCGTGTGAAATAATCCCAGAATTGCGCCGCGCTCTCCCACGCTTGATAATCGAAGTGTTCTAAGGCTTGCAGGCGCGGGTGCATCTTCGCTCGTTTGAACACCACCGGAATCACCGGAATGCCCGCGCCGAGTGCCAGCGACCATTCGTAAGTCACGTAGACCGAATCGGCGGCGGCTGGCGTGACGATCACGATCACGGCATCGGCGGCGAGGAGCGCGTCATCAATGGCGAAACGCCAATCCTGCCCTGGACGCGGATTGGGGTCAATCCACGGGTGATAGCCGATACGCAGGAGATTATCGCGCATGGTGGTCAGGTGGCGGGTATCCCGTGCTGAGTGTGAGATGAAGATGTGTTTCATAAGGCTCGTATGCTTTCTTTTGCTGTGTATGCTCTGCGCCTCACGCCGCTAGACGCTGGATAATTTGCTGGAGATGGGCGATGTCATGCGGCGCGAGGGCGCGTTCCCACGCGGCGTAGAAGACGTGATCGGTCTCATCTTCGATTTGCTGGCACAGGTGCGTGCCGTCCGCTGTCAGATGATAACGACCGTCACCATCGACCTGCATCCAACCGCGGGCGACGAGGCTTTCGTATTGCGCTTGATAATCGCTCAGATCATAGCCGCGTGTGGGGCCCATACGCGCATGGAGCGCCTGCGGTGTGTGGGCTTCGCCGCGCCACATCCGATTGAGGGCTTCCATCCACGTACCCTGTAAGCCATGCCGTCGCCACGTCGCCACATGGACATCATCGCGATAGTAGTCCAGCAGTTCAGCCGTGTACAAAAAGCGCAGGAAACTGTCGTCGTCCCCGCGTGGGAAGCGGCGCACACAGGCTTGATAGCCAGAGCGATCGTCAAGGTGCGGGTCGTGCGTCTGCCCATCAGCGATCTGCGCCATGTGTGCTTGTAGGTCTCTCAGCGTGCTGACATCGGCTTTGAGGACGCTCAGCGGGACGTTGCGCGCTTGCCAGATGGCTTGTGCGACGGTCTCGCCGGCATCGGTGCGCTGATAGCCATCGGCTACAGCTTCGATGTAATCCTCAGCGGCGAGTGTCTGCAAATCACGGGCGATGACTGCCGGATTCGCATACGTGAAGCGCACGAGCGTTTGCTGGATGCGGGCGGGCGAGGCGACGTGACCGGGCAGAAGTGTGAATTGTGGCAACCAGTGGGCTGGCAAGGCTTCGAGTCCGTAGCCCTCTATTGCAGACTGCACCCGTTGGCGTATCGGCGGCAGAGTCGCGACGACTGCCTCAAACACGTCTGTCCACATGCCGCGTAGATGATTCATAAGCTCGCTTTCTAGCGTGGTAATTGTTCAATATTGAGATTATCCCAAACCTGCGTGAACGGGTCATCTGTGCCTAGCACGCCCATCACTGCCACGACGATAATCACCACCCAGACGACCGTCAACACTGACCATTGGCAGGCGAGATATGTCCAGTAATACTTCCAGCGCAACCAGTAGACGAAGAATAAAATCGCCCATACGACAATCATTCCCGCGCCCACGCCCAGCGTTTGCAGGGCAGTCGCGCCTGAAATTGGGGCGAGTACCGTCGGCGCGATGATCCAGATCACCGCGTTGATAATCAGAATCCGCAGAGGCAAGGCAGGCAAGCCGAAGAGCGTTGCCGCTGGTGCGTCGGGTGTTGCTGTAGCTCGTGATGGCTTGGGTGTCTCGCTTGTTGATTGTGTCAGGCGCGGGTTTGCCTGTGGCGTGTCGCTGGCGCTGTAGCGCTCTAAACCCATCGCCTTCGCTTTCTCGCGCAAGCCCTGATACTGCACATCATCGCGGATGCGATCGCGCTTGGCACGGATGGCGGCTTGTTGTTCGGGTGTTAAATCCGTCATGGTCATTGTCCTCTATTGGCTACACATGACCATTATACCCGATTTTTTGACAGGCAATGCGCGATCCTCAGCTGACTGTTTCTTCGGTCGTATCGAGCAAACCCTGCGCCCAGGCGATGGCTTCCTCCTGCTCATCTTTATCAAAGTAGCGATACTCCCAGTTAAGCCGCAGAATCCGCAGGAACGAGTCGAGCAAGGTAATCAGGGCTGATTTGTTCATGATGAAGGCGGTGCGCCCGCGTGGGATGTTCGGATGCTTGCGCGATAGCTCGATGCCGCGCCGGAAGGCATAGCGCAGGGGTTGCTCTGGAATCTGCGAGCTATCAATCAAGATGCCCATATGCGTGCCGGTCGCGGTGTGGTGCGCCCAGATCTTATCAATGTGATCGATCCATTCATCAATGGCCTGCCGTGACGATGTGAGCATCGTGAACTTATAATAGCCCTCTAGCGGCGGGTTTTCAAAAATCAGATTGTCCGTGCTCGTATCCTTGAGTTCCATGATTAAACATCGCTCTCGAAACATGCAGTTCTCTGTATTATAGGCTGTAATAGCGCGTGTGACATTTAAGACTGCATCAACGTTCGTTAAATTACTTTATATTCTCACAATTGTTGGGCATCGGTCTCGGCAATCAAGCGATTGAGAAAGTGCATGAAGTCCGTGCCACCTGTGCCGACGGGGTTGGTGGTCTTGGCGAAGATATACTCGCGAGCATAGTACAGATGTGCGCGCCGGAAGGTCATCAGCTGGCGCAGGACGTGATTGTAAGCATCGCGCAGGGGCGGACGCTCTGCACAGTAAGCGCGTAGACCGAGCGTGCTGATGTGTGCGATCGCTTGCTGATGCGGGCGTGGCATGTAAGCACGCATCGTGTATAAGTGGCGTGTTAGGTCGGTTTGTGCATGCTCGATGCCTAGCGCACCTAGCAAAAATGGCACGATGCTACTCTGCGCCCCAGAGCCACCGCGTAAGTTGCGCGGCGCGTCCGGCACGCCGTCGTAATCAACATCTGTGAAGCCGAACAGGTACGGGCGCACCTGCTGATAATACACATCGGGATCGCATAAGTCCGGCATCTGATGAAAGGTGCGCGTGATCTGCACTAGACCAGCGCGTACATCACGCAAGCCATCCAGCACGCGCCCGTCGTCGCCACTAATGATCGCATCGCGCAGGGCGAGCAGAGTCGTGAGCATCGCCCCTGCCTGTGCTTCGATGGCGATATGCACGCGAAAGAACCACGCTTCGTCGATCAGTGGGGTGAAGCGTTGTCGCACATCGACGTTGTGCGGGGTGAACGCGCCGGTCGGATCATGTCGCCACCAATTGCCCAGCACCATCCCTGCATACGCTAGTATCGGCGGTCTGCCGAGATGCGCCGCCAGTTGCACCAGTGGCATCGCCAGCACACGCGGAAGCACAGCGACTGCCGGCGCTTGATGCACGTATGCGTTAGCGAAGTAGCCATAGAGCAGGAAAAGCCGTTCGGCAATGCGCGGGTCGTCGTCGCCCACAGTGCTGAAATCGTACAAGGGCATGTCAGCGAGATCGGCGCGGGTCGCCTGTGGGAGCGCATGGGCGAGCGTCTCCAGCGTCGTGATCGTCGTCGCTGTCAGCCGTGAGTCGATGTCGCCCAGATGTTGGAGCGGGTACGGCGCGAGCAAGAAGCCCGTCTGCGGGTGGATGTGCCAATGTGTTGTCATGCTGATTGTGCTTTCATCGCTTGTCGCTTAGCTGATCGTATTATGGCATAGCCTGCCGCGGATGTCACTGTATCCACCGCGTGCCGATGCGTTATAATTGAGGACAGAAACGCACGCGCAAGCGACCGGAGACCCCTCACATGCAGATACCTATCATATTGGCACACGGTGCGCTGGGCTGGTGGGATGAATTGATCTTTCTCGGCATCATCGTCATCTTCATTGGCATGATGATCGTCAGCTGGTTTCGTAGTCGTGATATGGAATTTGAACAGAACGACTTGCTCCCACAAGAGCCGCGCTCATCCCGCGCCGATGACGACCGCCCCGCACAAGAAAGCGACGAACGCTTCGTGATCGACTGAAGCCGCGCCCGTCATAAACCGATTCCCGACGGACGAGTCTTAAACTCGCCTTGCACTGCATGCTATTCTAGTTTAGAACTATAGGCTAATTGAACCGAGACACAAAGCCGAAACACAGGTTTCGGAATCATTCAGGAGAAAATTATGCGACAAGGGTATGATAAACGCCGCCGGGGCGGCAGTGGTCGGCGGGGCGGCGGATCATGGCAATGGATGCTGATCGGTTTCTTGCCCGGCTTGCTGTGTGGCGGGCTGGTCATTGGCATTCTGTTGGTCTTTGATGTCGTCGGCAACCTCGGCATCCTCGAAGAGCCGACACCCATCGTGCAGACAGAACTCGTACCGGTGAACGTCGTCGTCACCACCACGCCACAAGCGCCACAGGTCATCACCGCAACGCCTGAGCCGACCAGCGTCGAGCCGACACAGGCGAGTGCGATCATCGTCCCGACCGCAACACCGACGACCGACCCGGCTGAGCAAACCACCGCGCCCGACCAGCCCCAGCAAGCACAGGCAACGGCGACCACCCGCGTGCTGACAACACCCGTGCCCACACAGGCGAGTGTCGCCCAGCAACCGAACGCCGCCCCCCAGAGTACCGTCCCCGACGCACTCGCGCCGCTTGTCAGCCAGATGGTGACGATCCCCGGCGGCGTGTTTGAAAAAGGCACGACCAATGCCGAAATTGTCGAAGCCGCGCGCCAATGTCAGGAGCGCGACGGCGGGCAGTGTCCGGCATCGGATGGCACCGACTCCACGCCGATTGTGCGCGTTGACCTGCCAGACTATCAGATCGAAGTGACCGAAGTCAGCTTCGCGCAGTACGTCGCCTATCTCAACTGGTTGAGTTCGCAGGGGCAACGCCACACGAACGCCTGCTCGGGCTTCATCTGCATCCAGACGACCAACGAGAACCCCACCACCGGCGTGATTACCTTCGATAGCGCCAATTATCGCGTGCCGGAGACCTTGCTCAATTATCCGGTCTACGGTGTGACGTGGTACGGTGCGGAGTCCTACTGTCGTGCGATTGGTCGTCGCCTGCCGACCGAAGCCGAATGGGAGAACGCCGCCCGTACCCCGCAGGGTTTCATCTACCCTTGGGGCAACGAGTGGGACAGTAACGCACGGGCGAACGTGCGCTTGCCATTGGTCGAGACGACTGCTGGCGCTGGCCCGCTTCCGATTGGCTCTTTCCCGACGGGTACGAACATCTATAACTTGCAGGATATGGCGGGCAATGTCGCTGAGTGGGTGAGCGACTACTACGACACGAATTATTACAGTTTCCTCGCCAATCAAGCGCAACCCGTACTTGATCCGCAAGGCCCCGTCACTGGCACGCGCCGTGTGATTCGTGGCGGATCGTATAACACCCTGCCCTTCTATGCGCGTGCGGTGCATCGTCAGCTGTTCTTCCCCGCGCCGGATAGCCCCAATGGCAATTACATCAACTGGGTGGGCTTCCGCTGTGCCGCAGATGCCGGCGTACAAGCTGGCGCATCGGCTAATACCGGCGTGACCATCCCCAGCGATGACGGCACCGGCGTGGCGACCACACCGCAGAACACGCTCCCGACAATTGCCCCCGCACCGGAAGAAGGCGGCGCGGATGAAGGCGGGTCGCGCGGGTAAGCGGTGATGGCTCAGCGGGCCTCACGATGCGCGGGTGACTCGCGGTCATCACTGCGCCAGAAGTTGGGATGATCGCGATTGGTGAAGCGCATCATTTCCAGCGCTTTCACCCGTTCGTCCATATCGCCCTGCAAGCGCGTGCCATCCGGCAAAATCGTGTTCTCGTCAATCTGGGCGTTGTGCAGGCGCGCCGCCGCTAGGTTCGCCTTGAACAAATTCGCGCCTTTCAGGTTGGCTTGCTCTAAGTTGGCATGGGCGAAGTTGGCATGGCTCAAGTTGCTATTGTTGAGGTTGGCACGGCGCAGAGTCGCGCCCTCGCCATCGGCTTGCGAGAGATTGGCATAGGGCAGGTGGGCTTGCGCCAGATTCGCCGCGCGCAAGGTCGCGCCGATCATCGTCACCTGTGATAAATCAGCGCCGGCTAAGTTGGCATCGGCGAAGTTCCCGCCCGAGACATCTTGACCGGTCAGATTATAGCCGAACCAGAATTGCGGATGATTGCGATCGGTGAAGCGGGCGAGATCGCTGGTCGGTGTCCACGGCGTGCCATCGGGGAGCGTGGTAGTCTCGCTGAATTGCGTGCGCTCCAGCGTTGCCGCGAGCAGGTTCGCATAATCGAGCTGTGCGCCGCTGAGATCGACATCGCTCAGGTTGGCTTGCGAGAGATCAGCATAATGCAAGAAGGCATCGCGCAAGGTCGCCCCCTGTAAATCGGCCTGATGCAAGTTCGCCCGCCACAAGCTCGCACCGGCGAGATTGGCCCCCTGCAAGCGCGTCTTTTGCCATTGCGCCTCGAACAAGCTCACGCCGGAGAGTGAGCCATCCTGCAACCAGCCTTTGCCGCGCATCTGCTCGATGGCGGTTGTCGCCGCGTTTTTGTCTTGACTGCGAATATCGGTAATCAGGCTCTTCTTCTCGTTGCCCAGCCCGACGACGAAATATAACAAGCCGAAGGTGAAGATTGCGTCGATGATCTCGGTGCTGACGCTGGTCAACCATGCTGACCACCACGCGGCATCCGCCCCACTGCCGTTGACCACTGCCGATAGCACACTGCTGGCGAGCGCCAGCCCAGCCAAGCCATAGAAAATCGTCCAGTTATCGATGCGTTGCAAGCGCCGGATGAAATCTTTCATAGGTTGTCTCAGTCCTCTGAATCGCGTTTTGGTATAATGCCCCTATTATGATCGAATTCCGAGGATGATGCACATGATTCAACTGACGCGTATGGGGAAGCACAGCCTGTTTGTCAATAATCCGGTGATGCCAGCGGCGGGAACTGCCGGTTTCGGCAACAACTATCGTGCGCTGATCGACACCGAGAAACTGGGCGCGTTCGTCACCAATCCGGTGACGCTGGAGCCGTGGTCGCCCGCTAGTGGGACGCGCGTTGTGCCGCTGGATGCGGGGGTGTTGATCCATACCGGCTTACCCAACGACGGCATCAGCAAGACAATCAAAGCCTATCGGCATGTGTGGGCGAGTATGGCAATGCCGGTGATCGTGCATCTGGTGGCGACTACGCCCGACGACGTGCAACGCGCCATCGCACGCAGTGACCCCGCCGAGAGCATCGCCGCGATTGAACTGGGCTTAGAGGATGATATAAGCTGGCGCGATGCTCATGATCTCGTGCGCGCCGCCACCGATCATTCTGAGAAGCCGGTACTCGTGCGCTTGCCGACATCGGATGCTTACGAGATTGCGAGTGCGGTCAGCGATGCGGGCGCGGATACGCTGGTCGTCGGTGCGCCGCCGCGCGGCACAGCGCGTGATCCGCGCACGGGCAAACTGGTCAGCGGGCGCATCTACAGCCCGATCGTCAAGCCGATGGTCTTGCGGATGGTCGGCTTGCTGGCACGCCGCATCGACGATGTGCCGATCATCGGCGCGGGCGGTATTCATACGCCGCAGGATGCCCGCGATTATCTGGAAGCGGGGGCGGTCGCGGTGCAGGTCGATAGCGTGACGTGGGTCAACCCGCGTATGCTCGAGCGTATCGCGCGCGATCTGGGCGGGTCGCTGGTGACGCGCGCGCACGATGCCTACCCGGACGAGTGGCATCCCGATATGGGCGATACAGAATTCCGGGCGCTCTTCAGCGATGACGAGGACGACGCGCCCCCGTCATGAATCCGGCATGAATCAGGATTGAACGTGTCCGATGCTCGCCTGTTCGCCCGTCAGCGTGTCGATGAAGTTCATCGCCTCCTGCGCCGTCTGGCTTTCCGGCGGGAAGATCGGCGAGACAATCTCGACAACAGTGCCGACTTCGGCCCATTCATAAAGCATACGCGCCTGCTCATTATCGGACATCACACAGCCGAATGTACTGCGCTGTTGCCCGCTCCCGCCGTTCAGGTAGCGCCCGTTGGGCAATAAGACCGCCCCATGAAAGCCGTTCATCAAGCCCGGCGCGACTTCGTAGATGCTCATGAAGTAATCCATCTCCCACTGTCCACAATCGCCACTGCCGTTACACAGCGAGAAGCTACTGCCGTAGGCGACTTCGCTCTTATCGAGGATTTGATAGATGCCGGGCGACGTGGGCGCTTGTGACATGCCCGACGACACTGCCCAATGGAACACCATCTCGTCGTTTTCGTAGGCGACCAGCCACAGGCGATCGAGATCAACGACGATGCGCTTGTTGATGACCGGTTGTTCCGGCACGACCAGATCGCGCGAGGGCAGGACAATCTCTTGCCCGACGTAGAGCGAATTCCAATCGACGCTGGGGTTGGCAGTTTGGATGCGCCCGAAGGGTAAGCCGGTCTTATAGCCGATCAAGAAGCCGCTATCGCCGCTGACCACCGTATACGTACGCTGGGTATAACGAATACGCACCATTGCCTCGCTGGTATCTGCTAAAATCGAGTCTTCGATGGTCTCGGCAATCTCGTTCTCATCGAGATAGCGCGGGACATTCTCATTAGCGAGGCGTAGATTGATATTTTCGATGTAGTCTTCCATGCCATCCCGCTTCACAATCAGGCGATTCTCGCCCGCTTGCAACCATTGCACCAGTTCATCCGGCTGTAATTCCCAGATTTGTTCTTCATCGCGGAAGGGATCATAGCCGACGAGTGTATAACCGCCTTCGACAAACCGCTGGGCATCATCGAGATAGGGCGTAGGGTCGAGGATGCGCGGTGGGGTGGCGGTCGTCAACAGATCGACACGCTGGGTGCGGATGGCGCTCATCGGGTCATCGAAAATGCGTTGCACGCTGAGCGTCACATCCAGTTCACGGCTATTGCTCCCCAGTATGCCGCGTACCTGTCCATTATCCCACGCATAGCTGGCTTCTTGCGCCGGGACGTAGACGCGATCGGCAAGATTAAGCATGAAGTTCTGGGCGGTCGGGTAGCTGGTCTCGACCACAAGATCGACCTCATGCCCAAAGGGGAAACCGGCTAAGCCTGCTTCTTTCGCGCTGAGCGCGGTGGCATAAGCATCCAGAATCAAGCCAATTTCGGAGGGGCGCACAGCGGTGACCGTCTCGCCATCCATCATCACTTGAATGCGAAATTCGTCGTTCCACGCTGATAAGAGGGCGGACTCGGCTTCTTCGATGCTCATGCCGCCCAATGGCACATCGAGCGCCCAGATATTGGGGCCAATATCACTGCGGAAGAACAAGCTCATGCCGAATAACACGACGACCACCGCCAGCAATCCCGCGCCAATCTTGAGGGCGGGCGTGCGATGGATGATGTACCAGAGCGTATCGCGCAGGATGCGCCAGCCCGCCTGCACGGGGCTGGGGATGCGCTTGGGTTTGATGTTTTCAATGCGCGAGAGACTCTCATCGCGTATCGACACCATCGCCTGTCGGCGTTGGCGGCGGGCGTTCGCCCGTTCACGCGCTTTGCTATGGCGCTTGCGTCGGGATTGTGTCGAGTTATCCATATCCTCGCCTCTTACATTCACTCACATGTCGTCGGTCTACGTTCATTATACACAGAACGCCCCCGCCTTAAAAATCAGCCGGTGGCTTTAGCGGGCTTCAGTCCGGTAATCTTCACGCGGGGGCGAGAACACATCAATCGTGATCGTATCCTCCAGCGCGGTCGCCATATGTTCCACGCCGCCGGGGATGGCGTAGCTATCGCCGGCTTCGAGAATGCGCGTATCACCGCCGACCGTCAGCTCGATCTTGCCGCGCACCAGATAGCCCACCTGATCGTTCATGTGGCTGTGCAAAGGCACGACGGCCTCTTTTTCGAGATGGAATTGGCACAACATGGCTTCGTCAGTGGTCGCCATTGTGCGCCGATGAATACCGTCGAGCGTTTCAATTTGCTCAACGTCTTTACTGGGAATAAAGTAACCATCTGGCATGGAATCTTGTCCTTCGCTTGCATCGTCATAAATATTTGTTGAGATCCGCAATGATCGGAATAGCGCAGTGATATTATCGCGTGGATAATACCCCGGTTGCTCACAGCTACAGTTGCAATCATTAAGATATGTCTATTATAACGCAGAATAGCACACGTTCAGCAGGCGAAGATGTTCGTGGCATTCATGAAACATCCATCCGCGCCGATGCTCATTCCCCCAGACCTTAGGGGTGTTTGAACAGCAGTCTGCCAGATTATGTTATAATCATGTCTGTTATGCACAACTGGATGCTTCATACGAGGGATCAATGCTATGGAATACAGTCAATATGATGAACAAAAAGCAAAGCGCAAGCCCAAACGCAAGAATGATGCTTATGCCTTTGAAAAAGATTATCTGGTCGAATCGATTATCACGTTTCTGGGGTATTGGGTGCTGTGGATTGTTGGCTTTGTGCTGAATATTTACTTTTTACGGCAAGCCGATAACCGTGCCGCGATGGGCGAAGTGCAGAACAATGTCGGTTGTTTGAAGGTTTTGTTGTGGTTTAATCTCCTGCCGATTATTCTGATTGTGGTCGCGGTGTTTGTCGCCATCTTCGCCTAAGCTGTGTGATGAACAGGACGATCATAAGCGATCGCCCTGTGTCTGTGGTGGCTTATTGTCCCTGACCCAGCGAGAACCCAACCTTGCCGTCGAAGGTGTA
Organism: Anaerolineae bacterium; assembly: GCA_034437755.1. Taxonomy (GTDB): domain Bacteria; phylum Chloroflexota; class Anaerolineae; order Aggregatilineales; family Phototrophicaceae; genus JAUZRW01. The sequence continues at coordinate 40,507 of DAOTTV010000021.1, forward strand.
TAGACCTTCAGTCTTGATGAAATCCAGACCGGCATCGGTGATGCGCGTCAATAGGCTGAGGATTTGCTGATGAGTCACCGGGCTTTCGTCCGGCGCTTGGAAGCGACAACGCCAGTGATCGGTCGAGAAAGTCTCCGGCGCACCATCGGGATACACTTTTTGCCCGCGATTGGTGATCATCACCAGTTGCAAGCCGTCGCCGTTGGCTTTGTCTTCGAGGATTTGCCCGATGATGTCCGGGTCGCGCGGGTCGTCATCCCAATCGAGGAAAACATCAACCCCCACCAGTTCTTTCGTGACGTTGACGCTGGTCGTGCGCGTCTGCTTCTTCAGTTGTGTCAGTTCCAGCCCCTCATAGCTGACGGTACTCAGCTTGCGCGGTTTCTTGCCCAGATTTTGAATAATTTCGTAGCCGAATTCGGTCGTACCGGCGCGGCGGACACTGCGATTAGGTCGGAAAATATCGGGCGTATGAATCCCCTCTTCAATCGTCACCTTCCACGCATTATGAATCCGCTCGGCAACGTCTGCCTGCCCCAGATGGACGAGCATCGGCACTGCCGCCAGCAACAAGCCCGACGGGTTCGCAATCCCACGACCGGCAATATCCGGCGCACTGCCGTGGACAGCTTCAAACATGGCGAATTCGTCGCCGATGTTGGACGACACGCCCAGCCCGACTGAGCCTGTCAGCTGTGAGGCGACATCCGAGAGAATATCCCCGTAAAGATTGGGCGCGACGATCACGTCGAAGCTCTCCGGTTGCGATGCCAGCTTCGCCGTGCCAATGTCGACAATCAGGTGATCGGCTTCGATATCGGGGTACTCCTGCGCGATCTCATCGAAGGTCTGGTGGAAGATGCCGTCGGTCAGCTTCATGATGTTATCTTTCGTGAAGCAAGTCACGCGGCGGCGACCATTACGCTTGGTGAACTCGAAGGCGTAGCGGATGATCTTCTCTGATCCCGGGCGACTGATGAGCTTCAAGGTCTGGTAGACTTCGCGTGTCTGGCGGTGTTCGATCCCCGCGTAGAGGTCTTCTTCGTTCTCGCGGATGATGACCAGGTCCATCAGCGGGTAGTTGGTGTCAATCGCGGGGAAGTACGAGGCGCTTGGGCGCACGTTGGCGTATAAGCCCAGCGTCTTGCGGATGGTCACGTTCAGGCTTTTGTAGCCGCCACCTTGCGGGGTCGTGATCGGCGCTTTGTACAGGATATGCGTCGCGCGCAGGGTGTCCCATGCTTCGGGCTTGATGCCGGATGTGTAGCCTTCTTCGTAGACGCGCTCGCCAATTTCAATTTCATGAATATCAAGGTCTGCGCCTGCTTCGCGTAAGATACGCAAGCAAGCCGACATAATTTCTGGCCCAATACCATCGCCATAAGCGACTGCAATCGGTGCTTTTGCCATGTAAAATCGTCTCCCCAATGTGTGTCTGACAGTGGATTTCCGTTTGGATGATACCGCGAATATGATACCAGCATTAGAGAATTTCTTCGTGGGGCAGTTTTAGCTATCAAGGCTGTTTATACCTGCTCAAAGTTGTGATTATCATCAGCGCTGATTAGCCCTTGTCGAAAATCGCCCGGTCATCGACACTCATAGCCGACATTGTATGAGTAGGTAGAGGTCGTGATAGATGTTTGGACGCTTTGACAAATTAGAGTACATCACCCAGCTTGATCCGCAGACCGACTATGAAGAAATCGTCTACATCGTCGGTGCTTATGAAAGCCCGTGGCTGATGAAGAAGGCGCTGGAGTTCGCGCTGTTTCGGACGTATGCTGTGCCGCATACCAGCCGTATTTTACGCGCCACCGGTCAGTTTGGCGCACACGGGCAAAAACGCTACGACGACACCACGCTGATGCTCGCCGGCATCGCCGAGAAGGGCATCGACAGCGATTATAGCCAGATTGTTATCCATAAGATGAACGCGTTACACGGGCGCTATAATTTACGCAATGCGGATATGCTCTACGTGCTATCGACTTTCATGCTAGAGCCGACGCGCTGGGCGAAGCGCTTCGGCTGGCGGCAACCGCATCGCATCGAGCAAGAGGCGAATTTCTACTTCTGGCGCGAAGTCGGCATCCGCATGGGCATTCAAGATATTCCTGAAACCTTAGAAGCCGTCGATGCCTTCAACATTGCCCATGAGCGCGAGACATACGCCTATGACGATGCCAACGCCTTCATCGGTGAGGCGACGATGCAGGTCTTCTTAAGCTGGTATCCGGCGCTGATACAACCGCTCGTGCGCCAATTCCTATACGCGCTGATGGATGATCCCCTGTTGCACGCGATGGGCTTCGAGAAACCACATGCTATCGTGCGCTGGGCGGCACAGGCCGGGTTAAAAGCCCGCGCATGGTTTGTGCGCCTTATGCCGCCGCGCCGCCAGCCCTATCACTATACCGAAGTACCGAACCGCACCTACACTGCTGGCTTTAAGCCCGAAGAACTGGGCGCACGCCCGATTGATCACCCGTGACGGGCTGAATTTAACAAAGATCGTCACGTCAAGCCTTTAAAAATCGCGGGTCTCATGGCAAATTAATGATAGGCACGAGAGCGACACCGACAGACCGACCGTGCCGTTAAGTGATAGGGGATACACGTATTCATGATCAACCAGACGCGGATGCAAGATGCGCGCGCTGTGGCGTACCGGGCCTTGTCATTAGGCGCGTTGCTCAAACGATGTGAATTTGAACGGACTGTTCAAAATCTGGACGAGATTATCTTGTTCGATGATGTGCGCCATAAATTCATACGCAAGCATCGCATTCTCAGCGAGCGCCTGCAACAATGGCTGATAGACGAGGGTATCGCGCCGCATCTCTCACAAAATGAACGCTACTTACTCGATCTACCGCTGGGTAAGTGGTCAGAGCGCGTGCTGACGACCGTCGGCTGGCGGTGCGAGGCCTTGGGGATGATGCTGTGGGCGTTGCAACGGCTCGATCATCGCCCTGATTATGATACCCCCTTCGCCTTGCTTGACGTGCTAGAGCCGCTGGACATCTTCAACCCGACGATTGATTTCATCTGGTTGGCGACCCTGCGCGACGACCACACGCTCGATCGCTGTCGCGACCAAGCCGAGTTGTGGAACTGGCGCAGTCGAGCGACGGAGTTAGAGCGCATGGGCGTGCGCCCCCCTGAAGGCGTGTCCTTCCGCGAGATCATCCGCGAGACAGCCCAGCGCGCCTACCACGACGGACACATCCGGCACCCGATCAACGGTGATTTTCCGGCCTTCAACAAACCTTATGCCCATCTCGATGATGACGAATACAGCCTGCTCAGCGCAATCGCTTACGAACGCTACTTCGCGCTGAACTGGGTGTGCGAGCTGAGCAGTGAATGGGAGAATGTGCCCATCGACCGCTGAATACTGACAATCTCAGGGGCGAATCCCAACCGATTACAAACGAGGTTTTCACAACTGACTCGCAACTCTTTTCGTAATGTGTGTTATCATAGAATATCTAAACAGCCAAAGATTGCGAGGCTCAACCGTGAGTGATCATTCCAACGCAAACATATGGCAATTGCAAGCAGATGTCGATATACAGGGCTTGATACGGGCGCTGGAATCGGACGATGCTGGACACCGCAAACGGGCGGCGGCGGCATTACGGGCGCTTGCCAGCGTCCACCCCAGCATCACCGATACTGCTCTAACCCACCTGCGCCAAGCCCTAGCGCAAGAGACCGATACCGAGGCCCAATTCGCACTGACCGCGACCATCGAAGCCTTCAGCGATGAAGCACCAACCACGCGCATGACCCCGCCGGATACCTTACAAACGATTGAAACACCGCGTCCGGCATTGCTAGAGACGCTGACAAACGCCCCCGACGAGCAAGCTACACAGATGACGACTGAAAAGCCGCTGGTCGAGCGTTTGCTGGATCAGTTGAAATCCAACGACGCGCAAGCGATCATCGCCGCGGCGCGTCATCTAGGCAATATGGGCGACCCGATCGCAACTGAACCGCTGATTCTGCTGTTCAAAGATGCGACGCTGTCGATACACGTGCGCCTCGCTGTTGCCGAAGCCCTGTTGAAGCTAAAAGCCGCACCGGTCGAAGTTGCGCTACTGGCGAACCTGCGCCATCACGATTGGCATATTCGGCGCAATGGCGCGGCGATTCTCGGTCAGTTGCAAGCCGACTGGGCGATTGAACCGCTGGCGAATGCCCTGCGCGATCAGCATCCGGTCGTGCGGCGGACGGCACGCGCCGCGCTCAAGCACATCGGCACGCCCGAATCACGCAAGGTGCTAGCACGCTATAGCCCCGGCACCAAGAGCCAACCCAAAGACGAACAGACGACCACGCCCGGCGGCTATCAGGTCAAGCGCGTGAGCGATGTCCGCAAGCCCAAAAGCCAAATGCTAAAACGCCTCGACGATGAGCAAGCGGACGCGGCAGATATGACCATCCCCAGCGTGAACAAGATGGACACCCAGCGCTTAAATGAGGATAGCGACGACTCATCAGCGCCGGATAACACGCCACATAATCGCTCGACCCGCCCGCTTGACCCACAAACGCTGGAACGCTATGCCCAGATGCGTAAGAACAAAGCGCAGAACAAAGCAAGCCAGACTAACAAAGATACAAATGATGATTCATGAGCAAGGGGGCAATGATACGATATGGATAATCCACAATCCGAGATGAAGCGCGTCCTCACCGATCCCTCGCGCCTCGAAGAAGTCGCCCTCAGCACGTTTCGGGCGCTGGACATCGACGGATCGGGCGATCTCGATTTCTACGAAGTGTGCAAGCTGATGACGTGGCTGGCGAAAACCTTCAATATGTCCGAGCCGAGCGAACCGCAGATCAGCGAAGTGTTCGAGCGCCTCGATGAGAATAACGACGGGCGCATCACCTTTGTGGAGTACCAATCGGTGATCTCATCCTTGCTCAAGCAATGGCTAGCGGATACACAGGGCTAATTCGCATTCGCCCTTTTGTGTAAATTGGGTACAATTAAGGCGATATTGTCCGCACGACGCGCAAGGAAGGGATAATCTCTATGCGCCAACGCCTTATCGCAATGCTGATGCTCACCATCGGCACCCTCATCCTGAGTGTGACCCTCATCGGCGCACAAACGAGAGTGCGCGCGGTAGTCATCAATGAGTTTTCAAATATTCGTCTCTCACCGGCGATCGGGGCGACAGTGATCGACACGGTTTCTGCCGGCTACGTTTACGAGACCATCACCGCCCGCGATGCCACGCGCCAATGGCTACGGGTTGATTACAACGGCACTCAAGGTTGGGTGAATGTCGTTCCCCTGCTCATTTTAGAAGGCGATGTCGATAGCCTGCCCGTCGCTGACCCGCGCACGATCCCCTATGGCGGCTTCAACGCGCCGCGGGCGGGCTTCTCCGACGTGCAGGGCGCGGTCGCAGGGGCGGCAACGGCGGGCTTGCGTGTGCGAGCTGGGCCTAGCACGGCTTATCCCACGCTGGCGAATATCAACTTCAATCAGCAATTCACGGTTACGGGCGTTTATGGTGGCGGGACGTGGTATCAAGTCAACTTCCAGAATACGCTCGGGTGGGTCTCGGCGAATTTCGTGCGCTTGCTCAGCGGCGGCATCGCACAGGTGCCGGTCGATGGCATCGTTGCCCAGCAAGCACCGCCCTCTGAAGACTCGTTTCAGGATTATGTCGGCTTGTTGCAATTCATGCTCGATCGTCTGAACATCGCACAGGAGTCGCTCAATCAAATTCGGGCGATGTGGACGGATGCCGCCGTCAACGGCCGCGCCACCTGTCAGGGCTACCCGCCTCAGCCGACCCCGATCAGCATTCCGGTGCCGGTACTCGCGGCGAATTTCAACACGCTCGACCCGCTCCAGCGCGATTTTGACGATGCCATGGCGAATGTGCGCCGCGCGATCGAGCTGTTCATCGACGTCTGTAACCAGCCCGGCACGGGTAATCCCGTCGGGCAGGCGACTGCATCCGGTGCGCTGGGGGTGGTGGCGCTTGCCGATCAACAATTTGCCTCTCTGCGCCAACGCCTCGAAGCCTTGATCCCGGATTTAGACCTCGGTGAGGGCGAATGCCTCTTGACCTTCAACAATCGCGCCGAAGTCCTGCCGGTGATCCAAATCGGGCTGGTGTATCAAGATGATCTGACCCAGCGCGCACGGGCACGGGGCTATTGCTTCTACGGTATCAGCGGGCAGGTACTCAGTCTGCAACTTCTGCCACTGCCACCGTCTGAACTCTCGCTCTTCGCGACCGTCAGCCAGCTGGATAACCCGACCAACTTCATCAATCTGGGGCAATCGCTCCCGGGCTCCCCGCTGACGATCGGGCCGATCACTTTGCCGGAAACCGCTACCTACGTCGTGCTGATCTCTGATCTGGGCACCAGTGGCGATACGGGCGAGTTCGGTCAGCGCGACCGGCAAGAGCTACAGGACGCATCTGCCAACGTCCAGCGCTCGACAACGGGCGACTTTGCCTTCCGTCTGGCGGATCGTAACTTCGATAATCGGGAACTGGCATTCGACGAAGCGACGCAATCGGTCGTCTTGCGCCAGCCGGGCGAAGGCGGCGGCGGTGACCAACTGCCGGATATTGGCGATTCGCCGGTCGTCTGTCCGTCTCTGCAATTCACCTGTACATCGGGCTTGTTCAGCTGTGCTGAAGCGCAGGCGTGCTATGCCGCCGGTAACCTGAGCCTCGACGGCGACGGCGACGGCATCCCGTGTAACGAAGGGGCGAATAACCTCTGCACCGGACAGTAACGTAACGCGCATGGGGGCGGGTGTGATCGCTGATCGTGCCCGCCCCCTACACAAATCCCCGCACACCGATTACAATCACACTCATGCTGACCCAACCACATCACACGGATAGACTGCATGTTACTGGCACTAGACACAGCAACGCGCTATTTGAGCCTCGCCCTGCATGATGGGCAAACGCTGATTGCCGAGCAAACCCACCGCACCGGCAACAAACAAAACACACTGCTCGCGCCCTTCATCGCCGATATGATGGCGCTTTGTGGGGTCGAACAGAGCGATTTGACGGCGGTCGCGGTGACGCGCGGGCCGGGGTCGTATACCGGTTTACGCATCGGCGTGGCGCTGGCGAAAGGCATCGCCAGCATTGCCCAATTGCCGCTCATCGGTGTCTCGACGCTGGATATGCTCGCCGCCGGACAACCCTTCCAGAACACGGGCTATCACCTGCTGGCGATTATCCCGGCGGGGCGCGGGCGCATCGTCGCCGGCGAGTATCGCGTCAAAAAAGGACGCTGGGAAGCCAAGGACGAGCCGCAATACAGCACATGGGACGAGCTACTGCCGACATTAGAAGGCTCGTACTACGTCACCGGCGAGATCGACGACACGGGCTTCGCCGCTATCGCACACGCCAAAGCTGAGTCCGCCTCGTTGACTGTCCTCAACGGTGCGAATCGCCTGCGGCGCGCGGGCTTCCTTGCACAGGAAGCGTGGCGGCGGTATCATGATGGCGAACCCGATGACTTTGCCCCGGCGAAGTTGTTGCCAATGTATATCAATCCGGTCAGTTGAACGATGTCAGAAAGCCCCGAACTCATCCTACGTTATATGCGCGTCACCGATGTGCCTGATGTGACCGCGATCGATCAAGCATCTTTTGCGCCGCCATGGCCCGCGAGTTCCTACCGCTTTGAAATTAAAGAGTCCAATATCAGCTATATGGCTGTGCTAGAACTGCGGAATCACACGCGCCGCCCCGCCACCCAGCAGACCGGTGTCGGGTGGTGGCGCTTGTTCACAGGCGTGTGGGGCCCCGCCAACAACGTCACCGGCAGCGGGCGTGTTGTCGGCTATAGCGGCTTGTGGAACATCGCTGAAGAAGCGCACATCAGCACAATCGCCAGCCATCCCGATTATCGCGGGCGCAAATACGGCGAGATTCTGCTCGTGGGCATGATTCGCCGCGCGATTCGCTTACGCGCCGGTTATGTCGTCCTCGAAGTGCGCGTGAGCAACACCATCGCCCGGAATTTATACAAAAAGTATGGCTTCACGATTCACGGTACTAAGCCCGAATATTATCATCAGGATAAAGAAGATGCCTACGATATGCGCGTGCAATTGACAAGCGCTTACGTGCAGAACTTTGAACGGCAGTATCAAGCATTGGTACAGGCGCTCGGCTTTCGTGATGTCTACTCGCACACCCATCATCCGCGCCTCGCTCGCTGATTGCCAAGCGATGATCCGACCTGCTCGCGCTCATCTCCTGTTACGTCTATTGCTGGTGTGGGTGTGTAGTGCGCTGGTCGCCTGTGGCGTATCGTCCACCAGCGCAGTGCCGACGCTCTCGCCATTGGTCGCGACGTTCACGCCGCGCCAATCCGTGTGGGGGACGGTCGATGTCATCGCGCAGACGCAACAAAGTACCGCTCCCGCGCTATCGATCAGCAATGATGGCGTATACGCGCTGTGGGCGGGCGCGGATGCCAACGAAGCGCGCCACATCATGCAAACGCCGCGCATCCCCGCGCAAATCCTCGCTCTGCGCGCTTATTATCCTTATCAGCAGGCACTCTACCCGACAGAGAGTGACTGGCTCATGCTGTGGTTAGATCGCACTGTAACGACGCGCACCCCGCGTCTCTTGACAGCCCGCGTCAACCGGCAAGCGGTGGCTGAACTGGATGTGATTGCAGTGTCGGACGTGCCGACGCGCTGGTATAGTGCTGTGCGCGTCGATGACACGCTGTATACCGTGTGGAGTGGGCAAGTGCAGGCGACGACGCGCCTCTACTGGCAGGCGATCGACCAACAGGGGCGACCGCTCGCCCGCCATGACTTGCGGCGCACGGGCGATTATCCGGCACTGCTACGCGCCGACGATCGCTGGTATCTTTACTGGTTGGAGAACCGCCGCATCTACCGCGCACAGGTTGTCGATAACGCGCTGACGGACATCACGCCGCTGGCACGTCTGCCGCTCGCGCCGGATGACATCGTAGACGCGGTCAAGGTCGCGGCGACTGGCGACCATCATTATCTGTTCTGGTCAATACAGGCGGGAGATGGCACGCATCGCAGTTTGCTGTCGATTGATGGCGCACGTCTACAAGCGTGGGGCATCGCCACTAACGACGCGCCGACCGTCACAACCGGCTGGCAGGCGGGGGCGGTCGCCCCAGCGACGCGCACCACCGCAGGCGTAGAATGGGCAGTGCCGCTGGCTGGTCAGCATGATGTCTTGCCGGTCGCCATCATGGACGAATCTCAGCTAGGCGTGGCGTATTTTCGGGCGGGGGAATTGCTGGGCTATCAGCGCCTCATTGATCCCCTGCGTGCGCCCATCGGTGCGCCGGCGCTCTATGCTGATCGCAATTTGAACCTCTTCCTGACGTGGGCTGAACCGACAACCGAACGCTTCGCCACGCTATACCTGACCACCACCACGCGCTGACACCCCACCCAAGCAAAACATGATACATGATCTTGTTTAATTCTTATGAAAATAAATATTTACCTATGTTAAAAATATGATAAACTTATAGGGTAAACAAAATTCACATAAGGGTATACATAACATGGCACTCGACGATACATCGTCTCCACACAGCAATCAGCGCCTACAGGATGGCTTGACAGCACTCGTGATCTTCGGCGTGATGGTGCTGGCGACAATCTGGCTCGGCAATCAATTTTCACGGGGTGAGGCGACGATCTGGCTAGTGCTGGTGGCGGCATCGATCACCGCAATTTCGACGGGCTTCGGCGCGTTGCCGTTCTTATTCGTCGATGAGATCAGCGACCGCTGGTTGGGCATCGGCAACGCGCTGGCGGCGGGCTTGATGCTGGGCGCGAGTATCGGCTTGCTGGTGGAAGGCGCGACGCTGGAGAACGTCAGCCAACCGGTGCTACGGCTAGCTGTCGGCGCGGGGTTGGGTGTGTTGCTGGTGTATGTCGCGCATTACCTGCTGGAACAGCGCGACGACGAATTCCACATTGGCGATGTCGAAGGCGCGGATGCCCTGCAAATGCTGATGATCGTCGGCATCATGACCGTCCATTCCTTCGCGGAGGGCATCGGTGTGGGCGTGTCCTACGGCGATGGCAACAGCTTCGGCGCGTTGATCTCGATCGCGATTGCCATCCACAACATCCCGGAAGGGTTAGCGATCAGCCTCGTGCTGATTCCGCGTGGGACATCCGTCTCGAAAGCCGCCGGTTGGAGCATCTTCTCTAGCATCCCCCAACCACTGATGGCGATTCCGGCGTTTCTCTTCGTGCTGGCCTTCCGTCCGTTCTTGCCCGTGGGGCTGGGCTTAGCCGCCGGCGCGATGATCTGGATGGTGTTCAACGAACTCTTGCCCGAAGCGCTGGAAGATATGCCGCGCCACGTCGTCTACCCGACGGTGATCGTCGCGGTGTTGGCGATGCTGGCGTTCCAGTTCATCATCGGCTAAATCGCCGGCTCACTCGCGGGCTTCGTCTGCGAGGAGGTCTTGCGTCGCCTGTACGAGCGTGTCATGTACCTTGCCATTGCTGACCAGCATCCCGCGATTGGGCAGAATCCGCCCCTGCGAGAAATCAAGCGGCGTGCCATCGACATCCGTCACGCGACCGCCGGCCAAAGTCACCAGTGCCGCCCCCGCCGCATGATCCCACGCCAGATGCGGGCGGTTGTTGCCGCGGTTGGGCAGGCGCAGGTACACGTCGGCGCTACCGTTGGCGACTAGCGCGTACTTTTCCATGCTATCCAGTTCACGCACGCTTGCCGATTGCATGTTGGCTTTCTCGCGCACAATTTCCATGCGGGATTTGCTGGCGTGTTGCTTCTCGTAGCTCTGGACGACGCGCAGATCAGCCGTGCGATCGCTGACAGTCACGGCTTTGCGTGCCCCGCCTAGCAGAGGCTCTTGATAGACCACGCCATCTTCGCTATAGAACAACGCGCCCTCGTCGTCATCCCCGCTGATGCCATCGCCATAGCCCGGCGCGGCGATGATGCCCTCGACCGGCTTGCCATCTTCGACAATGCCGACGGCAATCGCATAATGGCGCATGTTGATGAAGCCCTTTGTGCCGTCGATCGGGTCGATGACCCACGTCCGCTGGCTAGCCCGCACATCCGACCCAAAATCGAGCCATTCGACGATGTTTTCCTGCGTCACGTTCACGTCCAGTAAGGTCGTCAGCAGGTTAATCACCTCGGCGCGTAGCGTATCATTCGTGAGTTCCAGAAATTGGCTACCGGCTTCTTCCGCGAGGACGGCATCATCGGGGTAGTGCTGGCGCAGGGCGCGGCAGATGATCGCCTGTGAGCCATAATCGGCGATGGTCACGGGTTCTTTGTCTTTCTTATCGTTGCTAAATTTGCTCACACTACGGAGCGAATTGTGTTGCACTTCACGACAGAGCAAGACCGCCTGCCGCACAGCTTCTATCACGGGTTTCAAAGTCATCATAACCTCATGTCAAAATCATCATGTCGATACATGTGCTAACTCTAATCGGCAGGTGGGCGATCGACAATGGTTGATAGGTCAATCGTAACTGATCGCGCTGTGTCGTCGGGCATGCTTCATTGCTTGTCCTGCTGATTGCCCGATGCCTCTGCTGATGCGTGCGTGACTGCATCGCAGGCGGCGGCGTACAGGCAAAAAACGTAGGCGCTTTGGGATGTCGCGTGGGTTTTGTTGCCGGGGCGTTGCCCCCGCACCTCCACAAGGAACTGTCGTTCCTTGTCCGGCATCCCGTAGGTGATGCCGATGACCCGTAGCGCTGTCCCCAATAGCAACAAACAAACGACAAATCCCCATTCGGCGTTTTTCATCGATCAACCCTCTGACGAACTAGCTGGTCATAATAGCGCGGGTGTCGCTCTCCTGCCCCATGATGATACGGGCAATGCGCCGCCCCCATGCGACCGAGAAATTCGTCCCGCGATCCCACGGATAAATCTGCGACATGCTGACCCAGTACACGCCATCAATCGGCGTTTGCAGGTCGGGCAAGTTCTGGCTGTGGTTCACAGTCGGGATCGGTTGGGCGTAAGGCGCACGGAACACCCAGTATCGCTTGACCCAATCGCGCTGGAAATCAGGATTGATCTTGGTCAGCGAGTCGATGAATAACTCGAATAGCTCCTCCTCGCTCATCTGGAAGTACTCGTGATCCGGCTCGACGTAATCGCCCATGTAAATGATGTGATCGCCGTTGTAATGCGCTCTGTCCATCCAGTTGGTATGCTCGACCAGTGCCAGATACGGGAAGGGGTTCTCGCGCCAATCGGGGGACTGCGCCGGCAGGTTGAGCCAGTAGGTGTTATCGTGCATCAAGCGATGCTTGAGCGCGACAATCACGCACAAGCCGCCGATGCTGGTCAGCGCGCGCATCTGCTCGCCATAGGGCGTGTCGGCTAGCTGGGGCGCGAGCTTGAGCATGATGCGCGGCGAGATAGTGCTAATGACGCGGTCGTAGGTGTGCGTCGCGCCCGCGATGGTCAGCGTCGGCTTGCCAGCCTCGTCTGTGCCGATGCGCTCCACGGGCGTACGCGTGTGGATGGTTGCGCCGCGCTCGCGGATGGCATCCCCCAGATGATCGAGAAAATTCTGGAAGCCGCCCGCGAATGTGCCCAGCTTCAAGCTCCGCGCCTTGACTCGCGCCCACATCCACGCCATATTCACGCGGTCGTAGGCGTTGCCGAATTTGCCAATCAACAAGGGCTTGAAGAATGTCTCATAGCCTTCGCTACCCATCCAGCGTTGCATCCAGTCATCCGCCGTCACTTTTTCCAGTGGTTGCCAGTATGGCGTGAGCTTGATGAACGCCCCGCCCAGCGCAAAGCGTACCAGCCCCAGCGGCGAGAGCGGCAACTGTAGCACGCTCGTCGGTTCGATCTCACTGCGGTAGACCTTGCCATCAATCCAGAAGCTCGTTTTGGGGCGCGGGAAAACCAGCTTGTCGCCGTGTCCGATCTCGTGGATCAAGCCCAGCATGTCGTCGTCTGTCTCGAACCAGTGGTGATAGAACTTCTCCAACCACCAATCCCACGACTCGTCTTTGAATCCTGCCGCTAGCCCGCCGACGCGCGCGCCGGCTTCGTAAAGTGTCACGTCATGTCCGGCATTGGCTAAATCCCACGCCGCCGCCATACCCGTCACACCCGCGCCAATGATACCTATTTTCATGCCCTAAAATCCTTGTATTAGCTCCTATGGATGATCTCCCGTATTGTACACAGGTCGCTGGCAAATGTCTCAGGGGAAGATGCTCACGATGATAAGGTGCGATAGACAAAATCCAGCAGAAGCCCCTGATTGTAAATGCGCTGATCGGTGATGCTCCCCTGTCGTGGGTCGTACCAGCGTGCGTCAATCGCTTTCCCCAGTGTTTGCAGGGTATCGACAAAATTTTCGACCTGTCGCTCAGGATAGCGCGGGTCGTTTTTGCTGTGGATGAGCAAGAGCGGTGCAGTGATCGCGCGGGCATGCGTGATCGCCGAGGCTTGGCGGTAGGCATCGCGCTGGTGCTGGGGTGTGCCGCCGAAGATGCTGTGCATCAGCTGGCGCACAGGCGACCGCGACGGGCTGTCGTCGTAGAGCGCGAGCCAATCGGCGAAGGGGCTGATCGCCATACCGCCGGCGAATAACGCTGGATAGCGGGCGAGGCTCATCAGCGTCAGGTAACCGCCGTAAGCCGTCCCCGTCTTGAAGATCGCGCCCTCCTGTGCGATACCCTGCGCGATTAATCCGCGCACCGCCGCGACCACATCTTCAACTTCGTGATGCCCGACCTGTTGCCGGATCGCCGTCTGGAACGCCGCGCCGAAGGTCGTGCTACCGCGATAATTGACGCTCAGATAGGCGCATCCGTGCGCGACCCACGCCAGGGCGGCGGCGCTGTACGATGCCATCTGTACATCGTGCAAGCCACCGTGCGTGTGGACGATCGTCGGGTAGGGCGGGTCTACATCGGGCGGGGTGGCGAGCCACGCCTGCACCGGCGTGCCATCCGACGACGTGACGCGCACCGACTGCCAGCGCAGATCATGCGCCTGCTCATCCCCCTGTAAGAGCGTGCGCTGTTCTGTGCCGGTCGTCGCGTCTAGCTCTACTACCTGCGCTGGATGCTCAGCACGCGCCATGAGGGCGATCAGCGTATTATGCGCGGTGATATGCACCGACTGATACACGCCGGACGGGATGTCCGTCAGTGCCTGGTACGTATGGGTCTCGATGTCGTAGCGATAAAGCCGTTGCTGAGCCTCGTAGACCTGACTCAAGATGACCAGTCGCCCGTCCGTGCTGGCATCGAGTGGCGTGATGTCACCGGCGAGATCATCGAGCGCGAAGTCAATGCGCTCGCCGCTATACGGACGCCACAGAAGCGGACGTTGATAGCCAGTGCGGTTGCTGATGGCGAGATAGCGCGTATCGCCCTTGCGCGGGATAAACCCGACTGGCTCAATGCTGATGCCGTGTCCATCCCATAGCGTGCCGATCGGCGTTCCGCTTTCGGTCTCGTAGGCTTCTAGCGAGAAGTGTAAGGCACCGCCGCCGCGCTCGGTGCTGGCGATCACCGCGACTGCGCCATCGTAGGCTAGTGTCAAGCCGATGCTGGGATACTGCGTCTCGTAGCTGAAGCGCTGGGATTTCGTCCGATTATCGACCGTATAGAAGTGATAGCGATTATCAAAAATGGCTGATAGACCGACCACGCGCCCATCGTGCGACTCGCTGACGTGTAAGGTCTGGTAGGGCGGCAAGGCGGGGGTTTGGTCGCTCGGCTCGCCACCGAGAAAGCCGATTTTGACGATGTGTCCGCTGGTCGGCTCATAGTAATAGATCGCCTTGCCATCGGCGCTAATCATCCCCTGCTGGATGCCGTCGCCGGTGCGCTGGATTAAGTCGCCGCTTGCGATGCGCCACGCATATAACTGATACGCGCCTTCGTATTGCATACAGACGAGACCGCGCTCGGGGTTGGCGGTGGCGATCGCCACCCATATGATCTGATTCGTGCGGAAGTAGGCTTTCCATGGCGCATCCGCGCGGGTATCTGGCGCTTGTCGCATGATGATCCTTTGCCGTGTGCTGATCGGATATGCCCGTACTGTAGCGGCAATCAGCAGACGACTCAAGTTGCAGTCTATCACCCGCCCCAATCACGGCGCTGTGGGTGCCAGCGTGCGCGTCGTGTGATGCTCGGTATGCGTTTGTGTCTGGGAATATATGGGGATGCAATAATGGTACGATCTGTCAATAGCCTGCCGGATCAATTCGTTTATAATAATTTTGTGAGCGTTATCTTTATGCTGGATATAGTACTTGACCATTTAATTGAGTCGTGTGCATAAGGGTGACGGTCACGGCACCCGTTCTGCCAAAGACGGGTTCGCTGTAGCAAACCCTTACATCTGCTGACTTACCCTTTTATGGTTCTTTCGTATCTTGCGTGGTCAAGCTCTTTTTGTCCCCTTTTTGAAAAAAGGGAATGCCAAAAACTTTTGCTTTTTTGAAAATGAACAAGGTCAAGGAACGACAGTTCCTTGTGGGGGTGTGGGGGCAAAGCCCCTGCAACAAAAACCACACGACATCCCAAAGAGCCATAAATCGTAACTACTCAGGTCAATTGATTTACGCCAGCTTCTGCCCGCAAGACAAGCACGGTTGAAGTCCCTCTCCTAGCCACATAGTGGCGGTCGGGAGAGGGATTTAGGG
>DAOTTV010000022.1:0-15896 GCA_034437755.1 Anaerolineae bacterium
CCGATCATCACCGGTTCAGCCACCACGCGATAAAAGACAACTAGCGTGCCGACCAGCGTCGCAATCGGCGTTTGGATCGCCGTCATGCTAAAATCCGCCGACCACAGCGACGTATAGACCGTGAACAGAATCGGCGGGCTGAACGCCAGCACAACCTGCCCGATCATCACAATATCGTCCATGCGCCGCCACAGTGCCGCGGCGACCTTGCCCAAGAAAATCTGCTGAAGCGACATCGGGGTCGTGCGTAAAAGGTTGAACGTGTTGTTCCGCATCTCCTGTTGCATGGCATCCGCCGTCTGGATCGAGACCGTCAGCAGGACGTGCCCGTAGAGCAACATCGCCAGCGGCACAATCATGATCGCCGCTAAAAAGCTAATCATCGTCAGGCTGAGCAAGGCCGGGAAGAGCATCCCCAAGCCGAGAATCGCGCACCACGTCGCATAGATCACGACGAAGGGGCGCGTCTCCGGCGGAACTGTGCGCCAGTATAAGCCCAGATGCCGCCGCACAATGGGATTCGTGCTACGCGCCCAGTACGGCAGTTTGGCTTCTGCATTCTGGTAGGTGCCGTCGCGGCTAATCTCGCGCGCGCGTGCCGCAATAGATTGTGAGTTTGCACTCATCGTTGTTTTCCTGCTTGATTATGTTAAGTGAGCAATAGAGACATTATACGGCGCGAAGGGCACGTCCTTCAAGCAAGGACGTGCAAACTTGACAGGAATCGCACAATTATTCGGCACTCAGCTGCACCGCATCCACGCTGAAGGGCAAGCGTGCGCCCACGTCAAAATTGAAGAACAAGAAGGATACCGGCTGTAACCAACGCTGATCCCAGTTGTTGACATAGAGGCGATCTTGTGTCGGCACGTAGGCGACATCGCTCGCCCCGCGGAACGCGCCAGCCAAATAGACCAGTTCGCCATCCGCCCCGATGCGCCCGACGCGGTTCACATCCAGCGCGGCGATGTAGAGCGTGCCATCCGCGACAACCGCCAAGCCGTTGATGCCGGGCGTGTCGATCGCGCGGTCGTGCCGATAGATCGTCTCGGTCGCGGCGAAGGTGTCGGCGGCGGTCGTCGGCACGCGATAGATGGTGTTCAGCGTCAGATCACCGATGAGCAAGCTATCATCGGCGGCGGAATAGGCGAGTGCGGTCGGCGCGGGGTCGCCGGTGTCGTCGCGCGTCACCCACCAGATGCTCGCAGCACCGCTTGGGTCGAGGCGCATCACGCGCTCAAGCGCCCAGTCCACCACATAGACATTGCCGGCATTATCCACAGCGATATCGTTCGGTTCAATGACTTGCGTCCGCCCGTCTAGTGGCAGTTCGCCCATTTGCGTCAGGGTGCCATCGCTATCCACCTGCCAGACGATCGCGCCTGCGCGCGCCAGCGGGTCGATGCGATCCAACACGTAGAGCGTGCCCTCAGCATCGACATCCAGCCCGATCACCGACCCAATTTGCTCGCGGGTGGCGGGGATTTCGGCATAGTTGCCCTCAGCATCGGCTGACCAGACCGCCCCCGTCGCGAAGCTCCCGATGTAGAGCGTGCCATCGGGGGCTGTTGCCAGCGCACTCGGATAGGCTTGTTCATCCTCAAAGACGACGTGTTCGCTCACCGTCACATCGTTGAGGATCGCCGCTGATGCCACACGCGGGATATTTTGCACGTTCAAGTAGAAGATACCTGTTGCCAGTAAAATTAAGCCGAGTAAAATGGCGACCATGATTCCGGTGAAGACTAAAGCCCGCACGATGCCCGACTGGGCGCGTACCCATGCGACAAATCCACTCTGTTGTTCTGTTTCTGCCATTTTGTACCTTTTCTCACAATGACGTATCGCCCCCATGATACATGCCAAAGTTAAACATGAGCATAGCGAATCCTCAGCGTAAATCGGCTAAGCTCGCCTGTATATCGGCTAATCCCGCTGTGGGAATATCCCACAACGCCGCCGCGGCGTCGGCAATCGCCTCATCATCGACCGTACCCGCGTGTGCCGCACGCGACAATCGCGATAAGCGCTGATGGCGCGGGTCATCGGGGCGATAACGCGGCAGAGACAGGCGTTGTAATAAGCTGGGCTGGGCAAAGCTCTTGCCTTTGCGCTGGGTATGGCTCAGCACGGCATACTCAAAGGGCGCGCTGTTCATGCAAGCGGCGAGATAATGCGCTTCGTCGGCATCATCCAGCCCGATGAAGGGGTGCATCGCCTGATTGCCGACGATCGCCGGTTGCGTCGCGTCGCTGGTGACGACTGCGGTGTGCATCGCGGTCGCGCCGAAGCCCAACCACACAACTTTCACCGGCTTAAACGTATACGCCCCGACGTTAAACATCGTGTAAAACGGGTGTCGCTGGGTATTGAAATAACGCTTGTACGCCGCCCGCTGGCGAAGCATGGACGCGAATTGTACGAGATAAGCATAGGTCAGCGGATAACGATCGCGCAACCACGCTTCATCGTAGCCGTATTTGGTCTGCGGGTTCTGCACAATCAAGATATGCGCGGAGGGTTGTGCCTGCCAGCGACGCACGTCTACGCCTTGCAAGAGCGGATGCACTAGATCAGCTTCGATGGTCGCCGTGACCGTCGGCACTTTGCGCTTTGCGCCAGCAGTGATATTCTCGACGTGCAGGGTATCACCGTCACGATCGAGCACGCGCAACCAGTAGACCGCATTCGCGCCGCCGGTATAGACATTAGAATGGGCTTGATAATCAGACGCGCCGAGGACGTTCTGCACCGCGTCGATCGCCTGCGCTTTACCCGTTAACCACGCCGACCCCACCCCACCAATCGGGCGGGCGACGAAAGTGGCGCGGGTCGTCTTTTGCTGGACAGTCGCCAGCGACATATGATCTTTGATACGCGCCTGACTGCGCCACAGTGTATAAGGCACGCGCGAGCGCGGACGGCGGTTCTTCTGCAAGAGCATGAGGATTGTGCGCGTCTGTGCCCCCTTGAAAACGTTCAAACGACTCAGATCATCGACCTGTGACGGGTAGCCCTGGGCAAAGCGCCGAAAGCCGGCCGCCGCCCCACTGCCCTTGAGGACGGTATCCGTCAGCAAGAAGGCGATTTTACCACCATCGACTAGATAGCGATCCATGACGACCTGAGTCAAAAGCAGGGATAAATCTTTCTTACCCTTACCGAGAATGGCATCCATGCCCTGATGCGCGAACAAGCCGTATTGCTCCCACAGGGCGCGGGTTTGCTGGCGATAGCTGGCGGGCAAGGTCTCCCAGTTGACCCACGGCGGATTACCCGCGATCACATCGAAGCGCACCAATGGCACATCATCCAGCAGGACATCGGCGCAGTGAATCGGCAGGGTGACCGTCTGTGGCAGGGGCGCGGGGGGCAGTTGCAAGAGCAGATTGGCTTTCGCGGCGAGGCACGCCAGCGGATTCACGTCGATGCCGGCGATGCGCGTCAGGGCGTGCAGGGGATGCTCACAACGCCGTAATGCCAGCGTGAGGAAGGTGCCACTGCCACAGGTCGGGTCGAGCAGGCGAGTGTCCGCATCATAGCCGAGGCGGTCAAGCGTCAGGCGGGCGAGCCAATCCGGCGTGTAATACTCGCCCAAGGCATGGCGCAAGGGCGACGGGAACAAATGCTGATACAAACCTTTGAGCGCATCAGGCGGCGCGGGACGGAGCGCAATCTGACTGAGTGTCGTCAACAGGGGCGCGATGTCGATCGCTGCTAAGGATACATCATCGGTGACGTTGGTCACGCCGTGCTGGCGAAAGTGTGCGCCACTCAATACGTCCTCTGCACGCGTCGGCGGTGCCAGCGCGACCGCCGCAATCCCCGTCACCACTAGCGCATAATATGCCCGTAACGCCCCCAGCAGACGCGCCGGCTCAGCAGAGGCGATGCCATAGTGTTGGGCGAGAGCATCGAGGGCGCGTTGTTTGCGCGGGACAGTCGCGGATGGCGTGACCATCTGATACAGGCGTGGAAGCAGGTCACGGGCGTGATCGGAGTGCTTCCCGAATTGCCGGACGAGTGTCTTGGCGGTCAACATAGGGTAGAATCAGACTTTCGGCTGGGCGAATGGCGCATCGCGTTGATCTTACCTGCTTTACAAACACAATCCCAGCCTACGCCCCAAGATTCCATAGGCTGAGATGCGCGCTTTCGGTACAATAGATGTTCAGTTGTTCAACCGAGTTTTGATGAGGATTACCCTGCTGATGGATAAGTTCGATGATGTGCATCAGGCGATCGACGCGGGCGATTTAGAGCGCGCGCGCGATCACCTGCGCCCAATTTTGAAGCAACACCCGCAATCTGCCGAGGCGTGGTATCTCGCCGCGCTGGCGGCAGTCAACGATCAACAGAAGCAGTATTTCTTACAACAAGCAGTCGATGCTGACCCACTCCACGCGCGCGCCGCCAACATGCTCCACGATATGACCGCCCCCCCGCGCCAACGTCCGCGCGCGCCAGCAGATACGCCGACGCTCACCCCGGCGACATCCCGCGCGGGTGAACCGGCGGACATCTGGCAACGCGCCATCGCCTTCATCTTCGATCAGGTCATCCTCGGCGGCGTGTTGTTCGTCATTCTGCTGATTTATGGCTCACTAGTCCCGCCGGATGTCGCCTTCGACTCGCGTGCCGCCAACCGTCTCGGCACAATTTTATGGCTAGTGACGGGCTTCAGCGTCGCGCTCTACTACGGGCTTTCGCTGAGTCGCCTGAACGGACAAACGCCAGGCAAGTTGCTGATGGGCTTGCGCGTGGTCAAGCAGGATGGCAGTGCGCTGAGCATCACCGATGGCATCCGGCGCTGTGTCTTCGGCTATTTGATTTCGGCAGTGCCGTTGGGGTTGGGGTTCTTCTGGGTGTTCTACAATGCCGACCAGCACACATGGCATGACCTGCTAACGCAGACCAAAGTTGTACGTGCGGCATAAGCCATGGGGACATGCTGGCGCACGTCCCCATAGCAGTGATGTAGGGCTTACATCACTCAGTCACGACGAAAACGGCGGTTGTCATCGCTGGTACGGTGACCGTTTGCGTCTCAGCATCGTAGCTTGCTGAGCGCACAACATCATCAGCACTTTCTTGAAGCACAGGATGCAGAACAAGATCCAGATTCAGATCAGCCAGTGGATAGTCGATTTCAACATCTTGCCCGTTGAAGACGACCAGCACGTATTGATGATCGGGGTCGATGTTCTCGCCCTCAAGATCGCTCAAGCCCATGACGATCACGTTCGGCAGTTGGTCAGCGCCGGTGTTGAAGAACTGCACGCGCGCTTGCACGTCCACTGCTGTCTGCAAACGGAACAGGGGCGAGCTATAGCGCACCTGCAACATCTCGCGGAAAACATCGACGTTCAGCCGGATGTCGTCCTGTTCGGGATACCATTCGTCATTGTTGAGAATCTCGCGCATCCGATCCCAACGCTCCTGATTATCGGCCGCCGGTGGCAAGCCAATGCCGAAGTTGTTGCTGGCATACGTCCAGTCAAGCGCGTTGAACCAATCGCCGCTGTTATAGCTATTGCGATCCAGCGACTTACTGCGGAGCATATCACTGCCCGCGTGGAAGAAGGGCACGCCCTGCGCGTACATGACCGTACTCAGGCTGAAGTTTTGCATACGGACGAGTTCTTCAATCGTCGTATCTGCCGGCACGCGATACACCAGATTATCGAACAGCGTCTCGTTATCGTGCTTGCTGACGTAGATCACGTTCTCTTGTGGGTCGGTCGTATAGGCGACCGGACTGCCGTTGTAATCGACCTGCGTGCCGTCGATGGTCTCGCCATCACTGCCGACGAAAGTATAATCGCTGAGGTTGCCCGCTAGCCCGACGCGCACCGTATCCGCGAAGCGCAAGGCGCGATCAATATCGGTGTTGACATCGTTCATGGCGTTCGGATCGGTGAAGATACCGTTGCCGAAGCCCTGTTCATCACGCCCGCCGAAGGGACTGCCGCCGCGCACAGCATCGCGCAGACGATCGTTAAACGTGCCGATACCCGTGCCGGCGGCGTTGAATTGCGTGGCGTTGACCCCGCGCGCGCTATTCGCAACTTCGCCGAAGTCCCATCCTTCGCCATAGAGATAGACCGCCGCGCCATCGACACCGTGTTCGTCCAGTGTCAGTTCGTCCAGTGCCGCGCGCACGGCGATCATATCTTCCAGCATATGATGCCCCATCAAGTCGAAGCGGAACGCGTCGATTTTATAGTCAATCACGTTCATGATAACCGTATCGACCATCAGGCGGCGCATCATGTTATGCTCGGTCGCAGTGTTCTGGCAACAGGTCGATTGTTCGACCGCGCCAGAGCCGTTCAATCGGTGATAGTAGCCGGGCACGACGCGATCCAGCACACTGCGCGTGCCCTGTCCGCTGGCGTTAGTATGGTTGAAGACCACATCCTGCGCCACGCGCAAGCCCATCTCATCCAGCGCCTGCACCATCTCACGATATTCGAGGATGCGCTGTGCGCCGTCAGCGTCGGTCGCATAACTGCCTTCGACCGCCATGAAGTGATACGGGTCATAGCCCCAGTTAAAGCCATCCAGATCCCGAATCGGGTTGATCGTCTCTTGCGGGATTTCGCTATCGACCGGCAAACCGAGGAATTCGTCATAATCCGGCGCGAAGTGTCGCTCACGGTTCTCGTTGATGGTCGCAATGTCGAAGGTCGGGAGCAAGTGTAGATGCGTCAAGCCGGCATCGGCGAGGGCTTCGAGGTGGGCGCGTCCGTCGCTATCCGCCACGGTGAACGCCATGTACGTCCCGCGCAGGTCTTCCGGCACGCTGGCATCGAAGATGCTGTAATCGCGCAGGTGCAATTCGTAAACAGTAATGTCTTCGGGCGTGATGCCAGCTTTCACCAGCGCGTCCCATCCCTCCGGTTTGAGCGTGCTGTCATCGCTGAGGTCGATGATTTGACTGCGCGTGCTGTTCTGCGAGAGGCTGACCGCGTAGGGGTCGGTGACATCATTGGTCACGATTTCGAGATCACGCGGGATGAAGACCGTCACGTTAAAGGTATAGAACTTGCCGTACCAATCAGCATCGCCGGTGACGCTCCACACGCCCGTTTCGTCGTCGCGGGTCATCTCGTAGACGGTCGCGGTGTCGTCGGGGTCGCTGGTGTCGTAGATATTGAGCGATACGGTCTGCGCGGTCGGTGCCCAGACGCTGACCGTCGGCACGTCATCGGTGAAGGTCACGCCTAGTGGCGCATCGGTCGTGTATAGCTCATCCAGCACGCCGGGGATTTGCAAACCGGTCGCGTTGGTCAAGAAGCCTTCGACCGCATCAACCGCGACCAAGCCAATCTGCCCGCGCAAGAACTCCGGCACACGATCAACATCGGATGTCAGCGTGAAGGCGGTCAAGCCTTCGAGATGCGGGAATTTATCCAGCACATCTGCTGATAGCCCGTCAGCGTTCGGTTCTAGCTCGAACCATTCAAAATCACCGGCGAGATTGCCGTTTTCAAAATCGAGCATCGCCGTTTGGCTATAGACCAGATAGTAGCGTTCGTCGGGATTAGGGTCGATGCGCCAGGCGAAGGTCTCCGGCGTGAGCCAGTACCCGCTGAGGCGTTGTAAGCTCGTCTCAGAGACGGCAATCGGGCCGGTCGTCACGATGTCGGCCGCCACAGTGCCATTGCTATGATCATAAGCGAAGGTCACCTCGCTCTCGCCTGGTAATTCTAACAGGATATTCGCGCCATTCGCGGCACCATCCTGCCCATAATTGCGATCCCAACTGCCATCCAACGCGACTTTATATTCGTACAAACCGGCTGCAATGGTGAAGGTCTCTGTCCATAAGCCCCTCTCATCGTCGAAGCTAAGGGCGGTCGCTTGGCAATCCGGTTGCCACTCGCCCGCACACCCAAGTTCATCCTGAAATGTGCCGGGAAGCACGACGAGTTCCGGCGTCGGGAAGCCATCCGGGTTCTCCTGTGCGCTGATACCGGCCAGCAAGAGCAATCCCGCGATCATCGCGCCGATCACTCGCCACCATGTTTGTTCTTGCATGTCCTCAATCTCCTATGCATTGCTAAAAAATAATGCGTGTGTATTTATTTGGGGTTGATGGCGCTTTGGGATGTCGCGTGTCTTGACCACGCAAGATCCTCAAGAACCGTTTTGCTTGCACACGGGGGCAATGTAACGCGAATCGTGATTGTTGTCTACGGTGATCGCGCATTTTTCCTTAAGCATCGGGGAAACCCCTAAGCATTGGTGGTTTGTGCTTAACAATCGCGTGTATAATAGAAGGGGATAATCATCACACCACGCAAACAAACCAGATTAAAACCTGATTTATGATGTGGCATGGACAATTGTGTAAATTTTTTCACAACTCGGGGTATGGCGTAACTTGCGCGTGCGGTATGCGTACAGGAGTAGTAGCGTGTAGCCCTGACTATCATGTTATGAGATTAACAGGGGGGCTAGACTGTGTCCGAACCGGATCCTAAGATATTGGAATGGGTCATCGCAACCCGTGATAGGGATGACCAAGACGCATTTGCTGAAATTGTGTACAGCTTTCAGGATGCGGTTTATAATGTATGCTACCGGATGCTAGGCGAGCGCACCGAGTCCGAAGATGCGACACAAGAAGCCTTCGTCCGCGCTTACAACAATTTGGATCGCTACGACACGAAGCGCTCGTTCAAAACATGGTTACTCTCGATCGCGTCGAACCATTGCATCGACCGCCTGCGTAAACGACGCTTGAAGTATCTCTCATTAGATGCCCCCCTGCCGGGCGATATGCAACTGGCGATCACCGCCGATCAAGAAAGCCCAGAGCGCGAAGCGATGAAGAGCGAACGAAGCGAATATATTCAGTCGCTGTTGGACGATCTCGCGCCCGATGACCGCGCCGGCATCATCCTCAAGTACTGGTATGATTACAGCTATGCTGAAATTGCCGATGTGCTGGAGACCACCGAGAGCGCCATCAAGAGTCGCTTGTTTCGGGCGCGGCGGGCATTAGCAGAGATGCTAGATACCGATCACATTGAGGACGATGAACAAGAGCAAGCTATCAACCGCTTATCGGAGTTATGAGATATGTCGCTAGATTATCGCCAACTGATGCAAGAGAACCTCGACCGGGACCTCGAACGGGACGAGACCGAAGCCCTCTTGCAACATCTCGCTGAAGATGAGACCGCCGCTGAAGAAAACGCGAAGCTAGAGACGCTCCATCGCTCGTTAGCGCGTGCGCCTCACATGCGCGCCCCCAACCGCCTCGCAGCGACGATCATGGCGCGGCTTGCCAAAACTGTCGAAGCACAGGCGGATATGCAAGGCCTACCCGCCGAGATGCGCCTCGCGCTGATGCTCTCGACGTCGATGATTACAATGATGATGATGCCTGCCATGCTGATGGCAAGCTATATGGTCGTCAACCTCGCGCATGATCCTAAACTGCTCCAGCGGGCGATGATGCGCGTGATTGCCCTGCAAGTGATGATGATTGACGGGTTGGTGGTGATGCTGGAAGAAGTCGAACAACACATCCGCAAAGACCCCGACGCGGCGCGGATTGCTATGGCGTTGATCCCTATCGCGCTCAAGGGCATGATCGAATACATGCAAGCCAACGTCGAAGCGATAGAATTAGACGAAGCACAGGCTTAGTGTAACGCCAGCTTGACCACAACGTTGTATCTGTCATATGCGACGGGGACACAGACGCGCCCCCGTTTGTATCTGCTAGATGCTCAGTTGCTGAGGGCGGGCGCTTATCGTGAAGTCTATGCCGAAGTACCGCCGCGTGTCGAATACTCGGTAACGGAATTCGGGCAGACGCTCGAACCGGTGTTGGATGCACTCGTCGCTTGGGGGCTAGATTACATCGACGAGAATCCGCACCTACGCGCCCCCGATCCGCCGACCCTGCAACCTGATCCTGAGTCGCTACGTATTCATGATTAATGACAGATGCTCAGAGAGATGAAAATTCCCTTCGCCGAGCTTTATGAGTCACAGCGCGGCGACCTCACCCAGCGCATCCGGCAGATGAGCGATAGCGAACTAGTCGCCCTACGCGAGCGACTGGCACAGGGCGCGGTGCAGGATGATAGCCTGCGCGACTGGCTCGAAGAGGACGCCCGCCACCCTTAGCGCACTTCAAAATCAGCAATCACCGGTCGATGATCGCTCCCGAGTTGTGCGCCGCGTTGCGTCTGGACAGCCCGCAGAGACGCGCGCGAATACCAGATATAATCGATGCGGATCATCGGTGGCAGAGGCACCGGCGGTGCCATCCACGTCATGCCGTAGCCTTGCCCCGCTGTGAGATGGGCATCACGCAAGCCGACGCGCTCCAGCACATTGTGCGCGATCGACGTATGACTCAAGTTGAAATCGCCGCCGACGATCGTCGGCAGGGTCTCGCGCTCGACGTATTGCGCCAGCGCCCCTATTTGTGCGTTGCGCCGTCGTTCATCATACATCTGCGCGATTGCCGCCAGCGGATGCGTTGACCGTAGGCTGACGCGGTGCTGTTCGCCAACTGGCAAGGACAGATGCACGCCATATACCGCCACCGACTGCCCGTTATAATCGACGACGACGCGCAGGGCATCGCGGCGTATCCCTTCATCAACATCACCTTCTAAGCGCAAAGTGCCGACATCCTGATAGGGATAGCGCGAGTAAATACGAATGCCGTTTTCGATTTTGGCTTCGTGCGGGTAATAACGCAGGAGGGGCGCGAGACGCTCATCATAACCGGGGCGCACGATCTCTTGCAGGACGATCACATCCGCCGATAAGGTCAGCAGATAGCGCATATCATCTTCTAGCTGAGGATTGTTGTAGAGCGTGTTATAGGTCACGACGCGCAAGGTCTCGCCAGAGATACCGGGCGCTTGGCGGATAGGAGGCGCGAACCAGATACCACCGACCAGCAACAACACGCTCGCGAAGCCCACCGTGCGCCAACTGCGGAGGATGCTCGCCGTCGGTAGCGTGATCGCCAGTGGCAACAACCAGAACAGCGCGAAGGTGTCCAGCAGAGCCAACCACCAGAACGCCCCCTGAAAGATCACGCGCAACAGCCAGTACACCAGCAAGAGCACATGATACGTATTTAGGAAGATGACCCACCAATTCGTGACAGCCGTGTGTTTGTTCAACAAAGTCGCTTTCCTGATCTGTTCTCGCTTCAATTTGTGCGCTATAGCATAGCCACGCCGCGCCCGTCTGGCTAGGTCGGGATCACGTCGCGGGGTTTGCTACTGCCCTCTTTCGCCGGCCCGACCACGCCGCGCGCTTCCATGACATCGATCAGGCGGGCGGCACGGGTATAGCCAATCCGCAGACGACGTTGTAACAGACTGATCGACGCTTTGTCCAGACGGCGCACGAGTTCCACCGCCTTATCGTAGAGTTCGTCTTCGTTGCCGTCTTTCACATCGCCGGTTAGCTCGCGCTGTGTCAGTTCGGCATCTTCATCATCCTCGGCGCTATCGCCACCACTCGCACCAGTCGCGAACGACGGCAGAGGCTCGTCATTATCCCAGAAGGCTTGCTGACGTGCGCCTGCATTGCGTGTCGGTGCTGATTGCGGCGCAGAATCCGACGCGGCGAAGCGTGGTGCGAGGATGGTGCTGTTGGTCGCTTGTTCCGGTTGATTGACCGCCTGCATCTTCCAGTAGCGCACGATATTCGTGATTTCCATATCACTGACGAACACACCCTGCAAGCGTAGCGGCGCGGGCGAGTCGCCGCTGAGATAGAGCATATCGCCCTTACCCAGCAGGCGATCTGCCCCCGGTTGGTCGAGAATCACACGGCTATCGACACTGCCAGCCACCGCAAACGCGATCCGCGCCGGGAAGTTGGCTTTAATCAAGCCCGTCACAACATCGACGGACGGACGTTGAGTCGCGATCACCAGATGAATACCCGTCGCACGAGCAAGCGCCGCGATACGGGTGATGGTGCGCTCGGTCTCTTCTGGCGCGAGCATCATCAAATCCGCCAACTCGTCAATGATGACCACAATGTAGGGCATCGGCGCTTCATAAGTCGGGTCAATATGCTTGTTATAGTCTTCGATGTTGCGCGCCTGCGCTTCGCTGAATTTCTTGTAGCGTTCGTCCATCTCGCGCGTGACCCACTTCAGCACGCCGACGATGCGCTCGAGCTCGACCACGACCGGCGCGACCAGATGCGGGATACCATTGTAGCCCGTCAATTCTACGCGCTTAGGATCGACCATGATGAATTTGACCTGATCGGGCGTGTTGCGCGTGATGATGCTGGTGATGATGCTGTTGACGCACACCGACTTACCCGAACCGGTTGTACCGGCGATCAGCAAGTGTGGCATCGTCGCGAGATCAGCACTGATCGGCGCACCAGAGACCGACTGCCCCAGCGCAATCGCCAGCGGTGATTTGTGCTTGGCGAAGCCGGGCGAGTCCATCACATCGCGCAGGCTGACCAGCGTCGATTCTTTATTCGGTACTTCAATGCCGACGTAACCTTTGCCCGGCACAGGTGCTTCGACACGGATCGAACGCGCCCCCAGTGCCAATTGTAAATCCTTGTCCAGCGCGGCAATCGCGCTGACCTTCACGCGCTGTTTGCGCCCGCTACGCCCTTCGAGATAATCCGGCTCCACGCCGAATTGGGTGATCACCGGCCCCGTGTTGACCTCAACCACGCGCCCCGGCGCGCCGAAGGCTTGCAGGGTATCTTCGATGAGCTTCGCCTGCTTCAGCAATAATTCACGGTCGAACTCTTGCTCGCCACCGGTCGAGAGCAAGCTCCGGTATTCCGGCGTTTCCCACTGGATGCGCGGACGCGATGACCTTTGTACCTCGCTCGATGTCGGTTGCTGGGGCATCGCGGCGAGCCGTTGTTGATGCGGCTCGGTCTTGCCGTCTGGTTGCGCCGATGGCAACTGACTCGGGCGCATACCCGATGAAGCCGGCACGACTGACTGCCCATCATCGACAGCATCAACCTCAGGTGCCGCTTGCTTGGGCGCAGGTGTCGATCGCCGTAAGGGCGATTGCAGCGGGTCTTCCGGCGGGCGATTGATGGCGGCTTCGTGGCGCGCCTGTGCCATATTCGACTGGCTCAAGGGGCCGACTTCACCGCGACGGAGCGCATCGAGGCGATCCTGTCGCGCCTTGACCGGATCGACATCGCTCAGTGCTGGTGCGTCCTGCGTCGCCTGTCGGTCATCCGGCTGGAAGGCTCCCGCCGTGTCGAAAACTTTAGCGGCTGGCTGTTGGGCGGGTGTATCGGCGTGGTCGCCCGTGGTCGGCCCTTGCCCGCGCATTAAGTCGCCCACACGCGGCGTTTGCGGTTGCTGGGACGGCGTAGACGACGATGCCGCTGGTGTCGGTGATGTGTAGGGCATTTGCGTCGTCGGCACGTTGGGCGCATTCGGGATGTCATCCATCGGCAGGGGGGCATCCAGCGGGGGGGGTGGTGGTGCGGCTAGATTGCCACCACTGCCGAATAAGCCGAAGCCGCCATTACCGTTCGCCGGAGCCGTGTTGCCGTTATTCTTACCGCTACTGCCCAGCCCCAGGCGCGAGAACAACCCGCCCCCACTGCTATTCGCGGTATTGGCGTTCGATGCCGCCGGTTGCTGGGGCATCGCGGGTGGGGGTGGCGCGGTCGGTTGCGCGGCATATTGGCGACCGTTCGCCGCCTGTTGCCCCGTGCGCAAAGTCTGCGATTGCCCGCCCAGATTGAAGCGAATCTCGCGCTCAGCTTCGGTCGTGGCGGGGGCTTGTAGGGCTTGCTGGTCAGCCGCCTGTGCCGCGGCTGGCATCGCGTCCGCAGGTGCGCCTTCGGTCGCGAGCTGGGCTTGTTGTTGCGCCTGTAATTCGGCGGCTTTTTGCGCGGCTAGCTGACGTTCTGCGCGTTTTTGTACGGCGCGTTGCTTGGTGTACTCGCGCAGTGTCAGCCCCACGCCAGCGATCGCCGTCACGATTTCGGCGGCGCTCAAGCGCGTGATGAGCATCGCGCTCAACAACGATGTGAACAATAGCACGAAGAAACCGCCGAGATCGGTCACAGTCGTATTCAGATAGAAGTAGATATAGGCGCCGATGATGCCGCCGCCGCTCTGGTCAACTTCCCACGCCCAGTTCAGGCGATGCCACAGCACATCAGACGTGATCACACCGCCGTTGTCCTCAGCGATGGCGATCAGATTCGTATAGTTGAAGGTGTCGATATACTGGAACACCACCAACAGAGTCACGAAGCCCAGCGCAATCCCTACCACGCGAATCGGATCGACGGTCGGCGCATCATCACCGAAGTGACGAATAATCAACCACATGCCGATCACGAACATCGTCACCGGCACAGCGACCGCCCCCCAGCCAAACAGTTGACCGAAGAACTTGTGAATTGCCGAGATTGCGGCTTGGTCACGACTAATCATGCTGAAGAAGAACACCAGCGACAGGAACACCAGCCCCACGCCGATGATGTCCAGCCAATTATCGAGCGTCAGCCCGTCTTCTGTGGCGACGGTCGGCGTTTTCGGCTTTTTACTGCGCCCGCGCGAACGACTCGATTTGCTGGATGACTTGCTATCGTCAGCGCCGCCCCCGCCGAACAAGCCACCGAATGCCGCCGCGACCCGCCCACCGATGCCGGCATCGTCCGCTTGTTTGTCATCGGATTTGCTATCTTTGCCGGATTTACTCGATTTACTCGATTTGCTGGACTTATCATCGCTCTTGTCGTCTGTGTTGCGACTGCGTCCGCGTGCGCCAAATGGCGATTGCTTCTTGCCGCCTTTGCTCGCTTTATCGTCAGACTTGCCGGATTTACCCGATTTGCTCGGCTTGCCAGACTTATTATCCTTGCTGTCCTTGCGCGTGTCATCGTCGCTGTTGCCACCGCGAAAGCGCCCTAAAAAGCCCCCACCGCCGGAATCGTCATTTGATTTCTGGCTTTTGCCGGATTTATCGTCTGTCTTATCGTCCTTGTTGCCGCCGCCACTAAAGCGCCCGAACAAGCCACTGCCGCCGGAATCGTCATTCGATTTCTGGCTTTTGCCGGATTTATCGTCTTTGTCATCACCGCCGCCTAACGCGCTGGCAATCCCGCCGAATAAGCCCCCACCACCGGACGAATCATCCTTTGATTTTTGGCTTTTGCCGGATTTATCGTCTTTGTTACCACCGCCACTAAAGCGACCGAACAAGCCACCACCGGAATCATCCGACTTTTGATCTTTGCTATCGCCCTTATCGTCTTTCTTGCGATTGCTCTTTTTATCATTATCATCGTCCTTCTTGCCGAAGCGCGATGAACTCCCACCGCTAAAACGCGACGAGCGCGACCCGCTGACGCGACTGCCTGATTTGCTATCATCGCTCTTATCGTCTTTCTTGTCGAAGCGCGACGAACTCGACCCACCGCCGCTAAAACGCGACGAGCGCGACCCGCTGAAGCGACTGCCCGATTTGCTATCATCGCTCTTATCGTCGCTCTTGTCGTCGTCCTTCTTGCCGAAGCTCGCCGGGGCCGCGCGCCGCCATCTCGACGCGCCGGAGGCGGTCGTCCGCGGCGCGGCGATCTGGGCGCTGGGCGACCCCGAACTCTGCGGCATCGTCACCTTCACCACGGCCGAGGAGGACGCCGCGGCGCTGTCGGCGCGACTGCGCGCGCGCGCCATCAACACCTCCGTCGCCGACGGCCCCGCCCATTTCGACCGCCGTCGCCGGACCTACGGCGCCGCGGTGCGGGTCGACCGTCTGCAGGGCCTGGCCGGCGTGGACGTGCAGGAACATCACCTCGAGGCCACGGTAGTCCGCGGCGAGGTGGTCGTCGAACATGGCGCGCATCGCGAGGTTGGCGGCGCGGGCGTCGTTCGTGAACAC
>DAOTTV010000023.1:0-2294 GCA_034437755.1 Anaerolineae bacterium
GCCCTAAAGCCCATGAGCTTTTGAAAAAGCTCAACCAAAACTTTCACAACATTCACACTTTCAAAGCTCACGCTCAACGACGCTGATAAACCGTCGCGCTCCCGACCCGCGCCACAAAATCGTAGAAGGTCGTCACGTAATAGGTCACGTCGTTGCGCGGTTGGCGCAAATAAGCATCGAAGAGGACGACGACCGCCGTATCATCAGCGCGAGCGAGAGCGAAAGGGGGCGGGTCGCCGTGTTCATGCACGACCCACGCATAATTATTGATGGCGTAGGTATCGCGCACGGGGGCGAATTCTTCCGCAAGCCAGTAGGTGGCCGGCGCGTTGCCGTAGACGTAGAGTTGCGCGGCGGGGTTCTCGGCGCGGGCGGTCGCCATCGCCTGCCGCACGACCCGCGACAATTCATGCTGATCGGCACGCGAGCGCGAGTCGGCATAGCTAAAGACGCTGGCGGACGCGGTCGGCGGGCGCATATCGGGATATTGACCAATCGCAAGCGGGGCGCTATACAGGAACAAGCCCAGCACGACCACCAGCGCCCCCCCGACGGCATACGCACGGTGACGGGTGAACGGCTCGAAGAAGGCGATCAGCGCGATCACGCCGAGTGCCGCCAGCATCGCCCCCACCGGTAACACCTGTACGAAGTAATGCCCTAGCATCTGCGGGCGCGTGACGACATAGGCAAAGACCAGCGTCCACCAGATGAGGACATAATGCCCGCGCCCTAACTGTCGGAAGCCCAGCAGCAACGCCAGCACCGCTAATGCCGATAGCGCGAACATCGGCAAGCCCTGCTGGAGCAAAAAGACGCGCATCACCACGCCGACGTATGCCGCCTGTGTGCCATACAGAAAAGTCTCGCCTAAAATCTGCCCAAACGCGCCCAGCGCACCCCGCGCGGCGAGATACAGCACAATCACGCCCCAGACGAGTGCGCCCATCGCCGCCGCAATCGCCCCGCGCCACAACAAAGCCTCGACGCGAGCTAGCCACGTCCGACGCACATCGCCCAGTGTATCGACCACGACGACAAGCGCCAGCATCAGCACCATAAACGCCAGCGTGAAGCGAATCGATGTCGCGAAAGCCAACAAAAACCACGCCAGCATATACAGCGCGATTGATCGCGTGTCGTCAGCGCGATACCGTTCGTAGAGCGCCACGCCGACCACAGCGAAGGGTGTCGCCAGCGACTCCGTGAGGGCGAAGGGCGCTTCAAACACGGGCAAATTGCTGAAAAGCGCGAACAGAAGCGCCGTCCATCGGGCAACAGTAATCCCGAACCAGCGTTTGCTGATGTCATAGAGCGCGATCAGCATCAGGACGTGCAAGAGCAGAGTCAGCACGCGCATGGGGATAATCGACGTGCCGAACAGCCAATAGCTGATGCCATAGAGGACGTACAAGCTCAAGCCATGATGATCGACCACATCGACATAGGGCAGACCGCCCTGCATCAGCAAGAAGCCCTCATAGCCAAATAGACCTTCGTCGCGGTGGATGATCGCCAGCAACCACGGCAAGCGTAGGACGACCAATAGCACGATAGATAATGTCAATGGGGAGACGCGCGCCACCCAAGCGGGGCGCGTGCAGGCGCGCAGGTGTTCATAGACTGATGTCATACGATCAGAGTATCCTCGATATCGCTTGTGTGGGGGCTATGCCTCCACTCGCCGCGTAGAGACGACCTGTGACGACGGCGCTTGCCTAGTCGAGATCGATCGGTTGCTTGCCGTCGCGCTTGGCTTTGCTCTCAGGCGGCGTATCGCTCGCGTCTTCATCCACGCGCAAAACTTCGATTTTGACTTCAGCGAGGAAAGCAGCGGCGGCGACCAGCGGCGTGATCAGCGGGGCGAGTACCAGCATCGCGCTACCGGCGATCACGCTCGCGGTCAGCGGCAGTTCGCCCAGTACGTCACCGTTTTTCTTGTAGATCACGAGGCGGCGCACGTTCCCTTGTTCGATCAACTCTTTGATCTTATCGGCTAAATCTTGCCCGCGTACGTTCATCTCTTCAACCCATTCGTTCTTCTGTTTGTTCTCACTCATACCTGTGACTCCTTCAATCAATCAATCCAGTACAATTAAACGTGGGCGTTACATGATACGTTCTATGTGAAGTGAGAAGCAGTTGCTGTCATTAGTTCTGAGTGCTGTGTGCTGAGTTTTCCGCGCGGATAGCTTGCGACATTTAAGCACAAGATACCCTCAGACAATCCAATCAATCCTTTTGATTGTGCTTATCTGGGTGGGCTTACCCGCAGTCCTCAGCACTCAGCACTT
>DAOTTV010000024.1:0-6087 GCA_034437755.1 Anaerolineae bacterium
TCCCTGCGAGCCAGTGACCATCATCACCAGTTTGTTATCGGGCACGCTATCGGCTTTCATCGCGTCCACTAGCAAGTTATCGGGAATATCGAGATAGCCGATTTTGCGCGCCAGTTTGACGTATTCGCGCATGGTGTAACCCATGATCGCTAATTTACGCTTGTGGCGACGGGCGGTGTTGGCGACCTGTTGCACGCGGCTAATGAGCGATGCGAAGGTCGCTACCATGATGCGCCCTTTCGCCTCTTTGAACACCTTATCGAAGGCTGGCTCAATGATGCTCTCGGACGGTGTCCAACCGGATTTATCGGCGTTGGTGCTATCGCCCATCAGCAAGCGCACGCCCCGCGCGCCGAAGCTCGCCAGACGACCGTAATCGGGCTTTTTGCCATCGACTGGGTTGTTATCGAACTTGTAGTCGCCGGTGTAGACGATCAAGCCGTAGGGCGTATCGATCGCATAGCCGACACAATCGGGAATACTGTGCGTCACGCGGAAGGACTCGATGTGGAATGGCCCGACCTTGAGACGATCGCCCGCGTTGAACACTTTGATTTTCGGATCGCGGCTGAGGCTGATTTCGTCGAAGCGGTGTGCGCTCGCAATTTTGACTTCGATCAGACCAGCGGTTAGTTTAGTCGCATACAATGTAACATCCGGGAAGGCTTCGAGGAAGTGTGTGACGGCACCGGTATGATCTTCGTGACCATGTGTGTACAGGACACCGTGAATGTTCAGGTCTTTGCGGTCCTTCAGGTAGCTCATGTCTGGGATGATGTAATCAACACCGAACATATCGTTCGCGGGGAACATGATGCCAGAATCAATGATAATTGCATCATTACCTAGTTCGAAAACGGTCATGTTCTTACCGATTTCACCCAAGCCACCTAATGGGATGATTCTTAGTTTGGGTTTTGCCATATTCAATTTTTCTCCAATAGGAATACACCCGACAGTCTGTTGCGTGTTCACTCGTCGGGATTGTGTACGATTGATTGCCTTTAAAGCGTTGTAACAAGTTAAATGTATTAAGTCATATAATTTGTGGCTTATCCCTGCCAAAGCAAGCACACGGATAAAGAACAGCCCGTCGGCATACATCTGCTGAGATGGTTGAACGGACGTGCTATGCGAATGATAGCGAGACGAACTCAAGCGACGCAAGTTATTGCTGTGCGCCACAGCCTGCAATACATAGTATATCGATTATATACCAAGCCCTGTCATTACAACAGGGCGATTGTGCGTGTGTCTATTTATGGGCGCGAACGACGATGAAATCCGGTTGTTTGGCTAAGCGTTCGTAGCGGACGGGATCACGCGCTTTAAAAGCGTCGGTCGGTAAGGGTTCGTGGATGTCATCCAGCACGAAACCAGCTTGCAGGAGGGGGTTAATCTGTGCGGCGAATGAGCGACGATAAGACGTGATGCGCGGTTTCGGCTCGCCAAATCCGCTCCAATCAGTCGTGAAGCGTTGCGTCTTGAAGTAGTCAAGGTTGTAATCGCGCCGCTTGAGATACAAATAATCACCCAGCACATGCCCCGCCGAGAACACCAGCACGCCGCCCGCGGCTAGTACCCGATAGAATTGTGCGAACACCTCGCCCCAGTCTTCGACGTAATCCAGCACCAGCGAGCATACGATCAAGTCAAACGCGCCATCCTCAGCGAAGCTATACGGGCGGGTAATATCCTGCTGATGGACGGTCGCACGCTCACCGACGCGCTCGCGGGCGATGCTCACAAATGCCGGCGTAACATCAAAGGCGACCACATCCGCGCCTTTATCCAGCAAGATTTCGGTCAGGATAGCGGGGCCACAACCGGCATCAAGCACGCGCTTGCCGGCGACATCCGGCAGTAGCGATAACATCGCCGGACGTTCGTAGTAGGCGTTATGCGACTTATCGGCGACATGTTCTGCATAACGACGGGCGAACTGTTCGTAATTCTTCTCACCTATAGATTTATCAGACATGGCTTGTCCTGTTCTGCTCGGTCGAGCACACTCCTGTAATGCATATATACGATCAAACAAGGATAGCCGACTGTCGCGGCGAACTCAAGCGGGTATCCAATCGGTAAAGTCATAGAGCGCGTCGATCACGCTCTGCTGGGCATCGGCGCTGAAATCATAATAAAACGGCAGGCGCAAGAGGCGATCGCTGATGTCTTCGGTCACGGGGCAATCGCCGGCTTGTCCGCCGTATTGCTTACCCATATCCGACAGATGCAGGGGCAAATAATGAAAGACCGCGTGAATCCCGCGCTCGCGCAGGTGTTGGATCAAGCGCGTGCGGACTGCCAGCGATGGCAGGAGGATATAATACATATGATAGGCTTGTGTCGCGCTCGCCGGGATCGTCGGCGTTTGTACGCGATGTTCTTCTGCCCATTCTGCGAGTTGTTCATCATAAGTCTGCCAGATACGCGCCCGCTGGGCTTGTATCGCCGCGCGCTGTTCCAGTTGCCCGTATAAGAACGCCGCCAGCATATCCGATGGCAAATAGCTCGACCCGACATCGACCCATGTATACTTATCGACCTGCCCGCGGAAGAAGCGACTGCGGTTCGTGCCTTTCTCGCGGATGATCTCGGCGCGTTCGATCAGGTCAGGGTCGTTGATGAGCAGTGCGCCGCCCTCGCCACATTGGAAGTTTTTCGTCTCATGGAAGCTCTGCGTGGCGAGCTTGCCGAACGTGCCCAGATATTGCCCGTTGTACTGTGCGAAGAGCGCGTGCGCGTTATCTTCGATGACGGCGACCCCGTGCTGATCGGCAATCGCCATGATCGCGTCCATCTCGCAGGCGACCCCCGCGTAATGCACCGGTACGATCGCCTTGGTGCGGTCGCTTATCAGGGCGGCGAGTTGCGTCTCGTCCATGTTGAGCGTATCCGGTCGCACATCGCAGAATACCGGCACAGCCCCGCGCATGACGAAGGCGTTGATGGTGCTGACGAAGGTGAACGAGGGGACGATCACTTCATCCCCTGCTTGAATATCGAGCAGGATCGCGCTCATCTCCAGCGCGTGCGTGCAAGATGTGGTCAACAGGGCTTTGGGTACGCCCAGTGCCTGCTCTAAATAGCGATGTGCCTGCTTGGTGAACGCACCATCACCGGAGATATGCCCGTTATTGAGGGCTTCTTGCATATAGCGCATTTCATCGCCGACGGTGGCGGGTTTGTTGAAGGGAATTTGAATCGTTGACATCAGATACTCTCTAAATTTGCAAGATCGCAAGAAAACACGATCACTTGACCGTGTTCTGTATCTTAGCGTTTCGGTCGCCCTATGCACAAGGCACAAGCTATGAAACACGCAAACGGTGGTTTCAGTCCATCATCAGCTGATCGCGATGCGCCGCCAGCCATTGCAGGGCGATGATTGTCTTAGCATCGGTAAAATCGCCGCGTGCCAGGCCTGCCAGCGCCGCATCAACGGTGAGCGTCAGCGTCTTGATGTCTTCATCCCCGATGCCGCCGCCGGCTTGCACGCCTGCGGACGGGTCAATCTGCGTGTAGTACAAGAAAATACGCTCGGACGTACCGCCGGGGCTGACGAAAAATGTGTGAATGTGACGCATCGCCTGTAGCTGATAGCCCGTCTCCTCGATGATCTCCCGCGTGAGGGCTATATGCGGTTCTTCGCCCGCGTCGATCGTGCCGGCGGGCAGTTCCTGTAACCAACTTGTACCCTTGGTATGCGTGGGATAGCGAAATTGTTCGGTGAGTAAGATCGTATCATCGGCGGGGTTGTGGACGATCGCCGCGACGCTATCGCCACGCACGAAATTCAAGCGTTTGATCGACGGACTCATCTCGCCGTCGTACTGTTCATGTTGCAGTTCCGCCTCTTGAATTTGGAAGATATATTTTTCAAAAACTATTTGCTCATTGAGAATATCGACGCGCTTGGGCATCAGATTCACTCCACATATATTATCGTGCGATTGTATTCTAATCATCCATACGTCAAAATGTGTGGTTTGGTTGCTAGCGTTGGATTATAATCGACAGCATCATCCTGTCGTTAACCAGCATTGAGCCAAACATCTTATGTCACAACAGCCGATCATCAGCCTTCTGTGGACAGACGGGCATCCCGACCTGACACGGCGCACAGATAGCACGCTCATCCAAGATTTGAGCCTGAAGCGTCTCGTGCGTTCCTTGAGCTTGCATCCCGATTACGAAAGCCATGTACGCGCTATCCTGCTGACGCTGACGACCGACCCCCAGACAATCCGCTATCGGCAAGCGGTGCTGGCGGATTTATTGCACAATCCCGATCTCGTCCAGCAATTGCGGCGCGTGCTAGACGAGATCATCACGCTACAAGGCTACCTGACGACCCCGCAATGGTCAGGCAACGTGTTACGGCAAGTCGCGTGGCGTTTGAGTGAGCTTGATCGCTACGTCGAGACGGTCAAGACCTTGCATCGCGTGTTGACCGATGCCGACGCGATTACATCGGCGGGTTTCACACAATTGCGCGATCATCTGGGCGAGATCATCACCAGCGACTTCTTCGTGCAACTCCAGCAAGAATTACCACAATTGCTCGCGCAGATACGCAACATTCGCAGTATCACGGTCGGCATCAATCTCGATCCAGAGATGCGACCGGTTGCCGCGACCCTGCTTTCGGCAAATCCTAAACCCTTCGCGGGCGAGTCGATGCTCTCGCGCCTGTTCAACTTCGGCGATGCGGACGACAAGCAAGCCTTGCATGATGCGCGCAAGATTGACGGCATTGCCGAAGATCAGATCGAATTACGCGATCACAACAGCCCCTTCATGCCACAGTTGTTCAAGGATTTATCGGATTTGCTGGACGAGACTAGCCAACCAATCGCCAACGCGCTCCGCAAGTACACACAGATCAACAGCAACGTGTTGATCGCGCTCAAGCTGGATATTGCGTTTTATCTAGGCGCGGTGCAGATGATCGAGACGGTGCAGGCGACCGGCTTGCCGATGTGCCAGCCCGACGTGCTAGACGTTGACGCACGCACTGCCGAGCTAGAAGGCGTGTATAACATCAACCTGTGCCTGCAACAACTGGCGCAGACCCAGAGCATCGGCGACATCGTCGGCAATCACGCGACATTCGATGAGGATGGGCGTATCTTCATCTTGACGGGGCCGAATCAGGGCGGCAAGACGACCTACACGCAAGCCGTCGGCGTGGCACAGATGCTATTTCAGGCGGGTCTGCATGTACCGGCACAGTCAGCGCGTATGAGTCCGGTCGATGCAATTTACACGCACTTCGCCGCCGAAGAACGCCCCGATCTTGAGTCAGGGCGCTTGGGCGAGGAAGCGCGCCGCCTGCACGATATTTTCCAGCACGCGACGCGCCACAGCCTGATCTTGCTCAACGAGTCGCTCGCCAGCACCGCCGCCAGCGAGAGCTTGATTCTAGCGCAGGAGATCGTCAAAGCCTTTCGTCTGTTGGGGGCGCGGGCGATCTTCGCCACGCACTTGCTTGAATTAGCGGCGCAGGTCGATAACTTGAACACCGAGACACGCGGCGACAGTTGCATCATCAGCATGGTGTCACAGGTCGATATCGAGACCGATAGCACGGGGCAACAAATCAAGCGCACGTATAAAATCGTCCCCAGTCCGCCGATGCAAAAGAGCTACGCGATCGAACTGGCGGCGCGCTATGGCATCAGCTACGAGCAGATCACAGACCTCCTGCGCGAACGGGATGTGATCTGACCAATCATGCGCGAGTTGTGCTATGGAGGCGCTGTAGCGAACCCTTATGGCTCTTTGGGATGTCGCGTGGTTTTTGTTGCAGGGGCTTTGCCCCCGCCCCCCGCAAGGAACGATCGTTCCTTGACCTTGTTCATTTTGACGTTCCCTTTTTTTAAAAGGCTCATGTGTAAAGTCTGTGCAAAGTGGGGCGCTGTCCCACACCCTGCAAAAGGCTTACGCCTTTTGAAACCAGTTGTTTTCAAGGCAATTGCGTTGAAAAAAGCAAGCTGTGAAAGTTTTGATTGAGCTTTTGAAAAAGCTCATGGGTCTTAGGGCAAAGCCCTAAATGACTATTGCACACGTTCGACATAAGAG
>DAOTTV010000025.1:0-15666 GCA_034437755.1 Anaerolineae bacterium
ACTACTCAGGTAGAGTCTTCTTGTGGGGGGTCACCCCACGCCCCAGCAGGGGATGTCTCCCCTGCACCCCAGTTTTGCCGACCGCAAAGCGTTCGGCGGGTACAGGTTCAAAGGACGATCGTCCTTTGTGGGGGGTCGGAGGCAACGCCCCTGAGTAGTTACAAAAAAGTCATAAAAATGACCTCAGCATACTTGTAATTTTTTGTAATTTTTAATAGCATGAGGACTGTAGCAAGAGCAATGATACGATCGTCCTATACAAAATGACCACTGACTGACGTTTGGTACATTGCATCTAAACCCTGATTT
This sequence comes from Anaerolineae bacterium, assembly GCA_034437755.1. Taxonomy (GTDB): domain Bacteria; phylum Chloroflexota; class Anaerolineae; order Aggregatilineales; family Phototrophicaceae; genus JAUZRW01. Next base: position 310 of record DAOTTV010000025.1, read on the forward strand.
GCTACACTAATTCAGGGAGTAAACGAGTGACATAGGATACTCGATAAAACTCCAACCCTATCTACCCTTTTTTTTACTGGCAGGTCGAGCATGATCTGCCAGCTTCTTCAGCGATACCCTTGACATTATCACTTGAGAAGAGACGATGAGCGGCTTTGCGATAATCAGCAGAGTCGCTGTCGGCTATCCTCATGCGAGTACATGCTCCACAATACCGATACGAATTAACTCGCGCCGCAAGCGGTTGAGTTCGTTTTGGGCATAGTGATGATAGGCGCAACTGGTCGCATGATGACACTTGAGCGCCTGCTGATAGCTGACGTGCAGATGATTGAGAAACGTTTGCAAGTGCCAATCAATCAAGCCCGTCTCCTCTGGGCAGATGTGATAGGCAAGGCGCGATACGACTTTCTGTATAAGATGAAGCGTCGATAACAGCGCGATGTCGTCCTGCTGGGTTGGAGACTGTGCGCTGACGTTACGCAAGATGATGAAATCAGTCTCCACAGCGTGCCACCACAATTGGACTTTCGTTGCATCTGGCGGAATGTAGCGATGTAATGCACCCATGTTTCGTGCCTCTTTGACCTTGATTAAATCTAAATTCTTATGGTCATTATATGTCATATTTTATTTTCAATTAATTAAGAGGCTGCACAATTTACCTTGATATATTCATGTATGATTTTTGTCATCAGGGTAAAGTTGTAGGGCATCTCTACGCCCTGAATCAACCCTACCCAAATGACGTGTGCGATGTACAATAGAACGCTGTTCCGTCCACGGATTTTCATATCTGATCATAATCAGGATGCGGCTGTCCTGATGAAGGTAATCACAATAGAGGTGTAGAACACATGGCATCATATCACGGCCCAAAGGCGAAGGTACAACGCCGCTTTGGCGAAATGCTGATCGCCCGTCCAAAATATTCTCGGATTCTCGACAAACGCTCCTACCCCCCCGGTCAGCATGGGCGCGAGAAGTCATTCCGCAGTGGTCGTCGCTCCAGCTTCGGCTTGCAGTTGGATGAAAAGCAGAAGTTAGCATTCATCTACAACATCCGCGAGCGGCAAATGCGTAACTATTATAACCGTGCGAACCAAATGCCGGGACAAACGGGTGATAACCTGTTAATCCTGCTCGAGCGTCGCCTCGATAATCTCGTGTACAAAGCGGGCTTCGGCGCGACCATCTGGGCGGCACGGCAGATGGTGGTACACGGTCACATTTTGATTAACGACAAACGTCTCGACTTGCCGAGCTACGAAGTAAAAGCCGGCGACGTGATCGCCGTGCGCGATAAAATGCGTAAGAACGTCCACATCATCGAATGGGTCGAGCAAGTCGGCGCATACCCGCCCTATCTCGATGTGAATAAAGACCAGTTCAGCGCGACTGTCACCCGCTTGCCGGAAGAAGGCGAAGTGCAAGTGCCGGTTAACATTCAGCTAGTGGTCGAATATTACAACCGCCTGACCTAAGCAGCGGCGCGCCATCGGCAGTCGTCGTCGCTCGCAAATGCCCTATCGCACGATGGGGCGCTTTTGGGTCTGTCGTATCTTGCGTGGTCAAGCTCTTTTTGTCCCCTTTTTGTTGATGTGTCACCAATCACAGACGGGTTCGCTGTAGCAAACCCTTACATCTGCCGGCTTATCCTTTTATTTTTTGAATGACCAAGATAGTTCATTAGGGCTGCGGGGGGCAAAGCCCCTGCCACAAAAAACCACGCGAACTCCCAAAGAGCCGCGTTTTTGTCTCGCAAGTTGGGAGTTTTTTCCTAGATTTGCCAAACCCACCTTTAGCAGACTGTGCGAAACTTGCTATACTCAAGGGTAACGGTTAACCGAAATCATACTAGGCAAACAGCGCACCATGGCGACGAAATCAGATTGTGAGACCCAACATTACTACGTCGGCGCGACCATCGATGATCGCTATCACCTGACTGAATTCATCGGCGCGGGTGGGATGGCGTGCGTTTACCGCGCACAAGAGACCGGATCGCCCCATACCTATGCCATCAAATTCCTCAAGTCAGAGTATCACAATCAAGATTACCTGATCGAATACTTCCGCGAAGAAGCCAGCAGTATGCGCGATCTCGCACATCCCAATATCGTGCGCTTCTATCGCTTCGTCAACCACACCAGCTACAGCTACATCATCATGGATTACGTCGATGGCTTCTCGCTGGCGGATATTATCAAGCGCATGTACAAGCGCGGCGACGAAATCCCGCTGGATGAAGTGATCCGCATCATGACGCAGGTCGCCCGTGCAATTGATGCCATCCACCGCGAGGGTTACGTCCACCGCGATATTAAGCCCGGCAACGTCCTCATCCAGCGCCAAAGCGGGCAAACCTTTCTCACTGATCTCGGCATCACGACTGCCAGCAACACGCGTATGGAAGGCGCGGGTACAGTCGCCTATATGCCGCCGGAGATGATGGAAACGTGGGTTGCCGATCATCGAGCTGATATTTACAGCTATGGCATTATGCTCTTCGAGATGCTGGCGAAAGAGCGTCCATTTCGCGTGGATAAGGGCTTGCGCGGGCGCGATGCCGAGAGCAACCTGAAGAACAAGCACAAGAGTGCCCCCGTGCCCGACATCACCGACTATCGCAGGGATTTACCAGCAGAGTTGAACACGATCATGCAGAAGGCACTCGCCAAAGATCCCGATCATCGCTATGAGAGCGTGTTAGCGTTCACAAAAGACGTGCATCGCGTCCTCAAGCCCAAGCTCTCGGCAGATATGCAGGATTTCACGGCGATCACGCATCGCTTCATTGATGCGCCGGATATGATGACCGGCCCCGCGCCGGCCGTACAAGAGCCGGAGAATAACACGCTGATCTATGCCATGCTGACCGTCGGGCTGGTGGCGATTGTGCTGGCAGGTGTCGTACTGTTCAGCGGTCTGCGCGATGACCCACGGATTAGTGATGACCGCACGCCGAGCAACACCCCCGCCCCCACGCTAACCGCGACACCCGTCATCACAGCAACGCCCAATCCCATCTCGCGCCAACCCGTTTATACGCTGGTACAGGGCATCAATGCGCTAGCGGAAATCGACGGCGAGAGGCTGGCGATTCCATCGGCAGAAGATGGCGCGTTGCAATATTTGCGCGTAGGGATGGTCGATGGCTTCCGCGTGCAATACGTCGTCAGCGATAGCACAGATGTCACGCGCTCCGGCATCGCCTTCCGCGTGCAGGATAACGCTAACTATCAAGCCTTCCGCATCAATCCGCAGACCGGCGCGTGGCAATTCGTGGATGTGATCGACAATGAGGAGACGGTGCAGAAAAGCGGCACGATCGACGCGGTGCCGGCAACCGTGACGCTGACCGGACGCGAAGATTATTTTCAAGTCGAGCTTGGCGATCGCAGTGCGTTTATCGTGTCATCGCTCTTTGATCGGGGTAGTCTCGCCCTCTACGTCGAGGGAACGGGCGAACTCGTGCTGGATGCGCTGGATGTCGCGCTGATCGGGCCCGAAGCGCAGACCGCCGTCCAAGCCTCGCCAACGCCAGCCGAGGGCATTGCTGACCCGCGTCGCTTCTTACGCGCTGATTTAGAGGCGATGCTCGCGACCAATGACCTGCTCAACAGCGCGATCGACTGCCCGCGCTACATCGACGTGTACGAAACGCTAGAACGTCATCTGGATAGCAGTAACCGCGAGGTGCGTCTGCTAGCGCAGGATACAATCGACGCGGGCGAAGTGATTTACTCGCGCTGTCGTGCCGAAAGCCCCGATGCGCCGCTGACGTTCATCACCGCTTTTCAGGATTATCTCGCATGGGAAGAGAACCTGCGCGACATCCAGAGCGAGCTAGCCAATTAGCCCGTTTGCTCAAGCTGACTATGGCTGTTATGGGCGAACGCCCTTTGCTATACTTAGCCCACTTTAATCTCATGAGATGCTATCAATGGAGTGAACGGATATGGCTGTTGAAACTGCCCTCAAATTTCTAGAGCGTATGGAGCGCGAAGAGACTCTCCGCACCCAACTTTACATCAGCAAGCCAGAAGATATACAGAAACTATCAGAATTTGCGCGCGGTAAGGGCTTTGTCATCTCGCCGGCAGATTTAGCGGCGGCGCTGAACCAGTATCAGCCGAAGTTCCCGACGGGATCAATCGAACCGCTCAAGGAATATCTGGAAGAATACAAGCGTCTAGCCGCCGGCGACGCGCAAGCGAGCGACGACTGATGCAGTCGTGTTCAGCATGACACAAGCACCCGCGACACCGCGCCCGTCAGGGATGGTGGTCGCGGGTGCGCTATACTAAGCCTCTTCTTCATCATCGCCCTGTATGCCATCCAAATACCCCGATAACCAGCGCATCACGTCGATGGCGCTCTGGGGTTGTTGCTCGCCCGTCACCAACTGCCGTTCGACGCTGTTATCGCTCCGCATGAAGCCTTTACTGCGATTTTCGGCAAGGGCAGTGATGAGTTGGGCGAGGTCTTTCAGATTCGTCGCCAGCACATGCCGCACGTCAACCGGCAATTCCGGCGCACGCTTGGCAATCTCACTGCGAATGGTCGAGCTATCGACGACGGTCTGCGCCTTGCCTTCGGGGTCGAAGGCGTTGGCGAGCGCTTGCAGGGTGCTATAGGTCGTGCTGATCGCGTCGGCAAATTCGGTCAGAGAACGCCCGCCCAGCACCCGCCGTAGTGCGAGCGTGGTCTGCAAGATGGCGCGAACATCTTCCAGATGGCGTTTGCCCTCTAACTCCCGATCGAGCTTTTGCAACTGCGTCAGCGATTGCTCGCGGGTGTAATTGCGCCACCAGCGCGTCAGGGTCGCCTTGCTGTTACTGCTCCACGCGCTGGCTTTACGCAAGCGGCTGAAGTTCTCAACGACCGATTTCTCCGCGACCATAGCGCCAATATCATCGAGGATGAGGCGCACCGATGCGCGCAACATCTGCTCGTTCTTCAATTCGCCCGAGCGTTCTGCCAGTCGCCAGAGCATATTCATCGGCGCGTGGGTCTCGTTATATTGATGCAAGGAACGCCCCAACTGTTCGATCAACGGTAGCGCATCATCGTTCCAATCGCGGCTCATCAGCATCTGCACATAAATATCGACCGCGGTCTGCGGGTTGACGAAACTGTGGCTGAGGAGCGTGCTGACGATGTACAGCGTCTCATCGACGGTGCGCCCACTCTGCGTCAATGCCGGCACAACCACCGCTTGCAGGCGTTCTTGCTCGGCAAGCGGCTTGACCAGATCGAAGAATAACTCGTCGTCATGGTCTTTCAGCACCAGTGTGAGCAGAGTCTCCATCGCGCCATCAAGCAGGGCGACATCATCATGGGCAGTGCGTTGCATGATGCTCACCGGACGATACTGTGAGGGCAGGGTGCGCGTCTTCTGATGCGTGTGAATATCCCACAGCAGGCGAATCGCTGTCGGTCTAATGCACGCCTGTGATTCGTCCAGCGCGCGGGCGAGCGTCATCAAGAATAACTCGCGCGATTCATCAGCGACAGCCTCGATCGCCTCGCTGTCAAAATCAAGCACGGCGCGGATGTGATCGGGCAGGGGGGCGCGCACCTGCTCGTCGTTCAGCAATTCTGGCAAAATATCCGGCTGACGTTTGACCGCCAGCACCAGCAATTGCTGGGCGAGTTCTTCGCTCTGCGCGGCGAGTTCGCGTGCCGCCAGCAAGCCCTTCTTCAATACATCCGTCAGTTCATAGCGCAGGGGTTCGCGCCCGATGAGCGTCAACCAGCTTGATAAAGTCGCTGAGTCGCCACTGGCAACCGCTAGCTCTAGCGAGCGTGAGGCGGCGGCGTGCAGGCGAACCAGCCACTTCTCGTTGATCCCCTGACTCAAGCGCGTGCGAATGAATTGATAGAGATCGTCCGGTTGATCGTCCAGCGCCTTGACGAAGACCGGATTCAAGGCTTTATCCGCTTCAACATCGTTATCCATCACCGCCGAGACCATCAGCGCGGTTTCGGTATCGCGCTCGTTGAGCGCATGGCGCAATAGCTGGGCAAGATACTGATGCAGTAAATCACCCTGTGGTGGCAAGCCCCCGTTGAGTACGTCCAGCAATTCCGCCGGTGGCAGGTTGCCCCCGTCAGAAATCGTCACATCCTGTTGATGCCGCACGGCGATTGCCTCAAGACTGGCGGCGAGCGTCTCGTTTTGTAAGGACATCGCCAGCCCGTTCATGTGCTGGATGGTCTCAAGCAAGTCGCGGATGTCGCCCGTCCATTGGGCATACAAATAGCGCGCATATGCCGATTGCAAGTCGGGATCACCAGCATCAAGCGCCGCTGACCAATCGACGGTGATCGTGCTGTCATCATCCTGCGCCATGCCAAAGAGCAAATGAGGCGCTGTGCCCTCGGCCTGCTCAGCATAAGTCGAGAACGTCAGCTGATAGCTGGCGGCACGCGGCAATAACGCCGAGATCACCTGCACCAGATTGATGCGCTCACGCCAACTCATCGGGAAGTTACAGATCAGGGCGCGTTGCGTGATCATCGCATCCAGAATCAAGAATAGGCGCGTCATCGTGGCCGCCTCGTACTTGCCCAGCAAGCCATTGATAAGCGTGACTACTTTGTCGATATTCCAAATAGCGGGGGCTGGGATGCTGAGCGGGTCAATCGGCGCTTGTGTGACCGAATAAGACGGGATCGGCGTGTTGATCATCTTAATCAAGGTATCCAGATCACTGCCCAGCGTCGCGCGCACATGCGGCGGCAGGAAAATATATTGGTAGACCGGCAGCGTCCCCCCATCGCGCTGATTGTGCGCCCGTGCCAGCACGTAAACGCGCTCACCGAGATCGCCCACGCCGGGATTATCAATAGCGACAAGCGCGATCGACTGTGATGGCAAGATACCCGCCTGTGGTAAAGGAACAAGCGGAATGACCTGTTGCAAGGTTTGTGCAACTGTCACATCCGTGCTATCCGTCATCGCCAGTACATCGGGTGTTTCGGCAGGCACTTCGTTGGTGATAGCCCGCCCGTAGATGAGATGTTGAAGCGTATTTTCTTCCATGTTGAACGGGTCGATTATCTCTCTTACCGTTAATAGCGTGTTATTCTGACAGAGAGTTGGCAAACATGCAAGTTGTATTCCCATTAGAAGTGTTAACATTTGGGCTGGGGCGTATAGGCTCCGCTGGCATGTGTGCGACTCATGCGTCCGCGCGCACCGCCCACAGCTTGACGTAATTATCACCACTGCCAGATGCGAGCATTGTCCCCGTCGGGTTGAACGCCAGCGACAGCACCGGCTTTTGATGCCCGCTGAGGGTCGCCAGTTGCTCGCCGGTCGATAGCTTCCAGAGTTTAATCTGATGATCGCGCCCACTGCTAGCGATCAAGCCCGTCTCCGGCGTATAGCTGACAGCATCCGCGCCATCGACGTGTGCCTGTAAGATGTCGGTCTGTTGCGCGTCGATCAAATCCCACAGGCGCACCGTCATATCTTTGCTGGCGGAGGCCAGTTGGGTACCCCCGGGGCTGATCGCGATACCCCGTACCCAATCGTCATGCTCACCGAGTACTGTGCCGCTCGTCTCGCCTTTCAAATCCCACAGGCGAAGCGCATGATCGCGCGCACCCGAGACCAGCACATGCCCGTTGAGCGCGAAGCCCACGCCCGCTACCAGCGACGTATGCCCGACGAACGTATCCATCAAACGCCCGATTTCAGTATTCCACACGCGCACCGTGTGGTCTGCGCCCCCGCTAGCGAGCATCGTCCCCAATGGGCTGAGCGCGACCGCTTCGACCGCGTCATCATGCCCTTCTAGCACGGCGCGTTCGCTCACCTGCCGCGAGCGCAGGTCGATGTCCCACAGGCGAATCGTCGTATCGGCACTGCCCGTCGCCATCAAGCGCCCGTCACGACTGAAGGCGATGCTCTTCACGGGGCCGTCGTGCGCGGTGATGACCTGCGTCGGCTCGCCGCCGAAAGCATTAATATACAGCGACAGACCCGCTGCATCAGCGATGGCGAGCGTCTCGCCGGCGGGTGACCACACAAGCGAACTCACCCAACCGCGCTGAACGCGCCCGATTTCGGTCAGTTGGTCGGCATTGGCGACGGTAATCAGGGGAAATTGTGGCATCATGCATCTAGCTTTCTCGCTGATAAACAAATGAAGGCTACATGGATTGTACTTAAACCCAGTCCGGTTGCCAAAAATCAGGATGAGTGGGATCGGTGTAGCGCGTCATATCGACATCTGGCGACCACGAATTGCGATAGCGCAACTTGGCGCGGGTATCCCACATGGCGCGTCCGTCGGTATCGCGCTCGGTGCTGGCATCGGGCAGGGCGGTCTTTTCATCGAAGATTGCACCCGTCAACGTTGCACCGCGCAGATGCACGCTGATGAGACGCGCCCGTTGCAATTGCGCCCCGCTGAGATCAGCCGCGGCAACATCCGTATTGTTGAGATACGCCAGTTGCAGGTTCGCATGGCTCAAATCGGCTTCGCGCAAGTCCACTTGAAGCAAGCGCGCTTCCTGAAAATCAACCCCGCGTAGAATCGCTCCGCGCATATCCGCTTTAGTGATGAGAATCCCGCGCAAGGTGAGACCGCTCAAGTCAGCCCTGCGCAGGAGACCGAGTTGTTTCATGTTATCGATGATCGGTTGGCGCTGGAGAACCGTCTCGCAAGCGCGCAACTTATGAATAGCTTCTTGCTGTAAGGCTTTACGATTGTCTGGCATGTGCATAACCTTCATCTTATGTACAGACAGCAGGCTCTAAAGGGCGAAACAACCTTCGCCCCATGTTAGACAGCATTATTGTACCCGAGATGAGGGGCCTTGTGTTATACGATTATCTGCGTAGGGGGCGCATCCCGTTGAGCGTGACAATCAAGGACATGCCGACATCCGCGAAGATTGCCGCCCACATCGTCACCCCACCACCGATCGCCAACAGGAGGAAGATCAGCTTCATGGCGATGCTCATCCCGACGTTTTGCATAATCAAGCGGCGGGCAAAACGCGCCAAACGTACAGCATACGGCAACTGCGCCAGATCATCAGCCATCAGCGCAATATCAGCCGTTTCCATCGCCTGTGCCGTGCCAGCACCGCCCATCGCCACGCCGACCGTCGCGGTTGCCAGCGCGGGTGTATCGTTCACGCCATCGCCAATCATCGCCACCCGACCATAGGTATCGCGCAAGCCCTGCACCGCCGTCACTTTATCCTGTGGCAACAGCTCGGCGCGTACATCAGAGACCTTGATATGCTCGCCTACGGCACGCGCCACCGTCGCGTTATCGCCCGTGAGCATGACCGTCGTCAGGTTGAGCGCGTTCAGAGCCACGATGACCTGCGGACTTGTCTCGCGCACAGCATCCGCAACAGCGATATAACCGCGCACGTCGTCCCCGTCGTGGAGCATCATCGTTGTGTAGCCTTGTTGTTCAGCCGCCTTCACACGCGCACACAATTCTGCCGAATGGGTGTAATGCTGGTCGAAATAGGCATGACTGCCGACCACCACCTCGCGCCCATTGACGACCCCGCGCACGCCCGCGCCTGCCAGCACTTCGACATCTTGCGCGGTCGGATAGCGATCGAGCAACTCGCGCTCGGCGGCAGTGTTGACGACGGCTTGCGCCAGCGGGTGCGTGTTGTGTTTTTCGACCGCGCTCGCCAGCGCCAGCACATCATCGCAAGTCGTACAGATCGTCCCCGCTTCATCACAGTCGTGCGCGTGGACATCCATCACCTGCGGCTCGCCCCGTGTGAGCGTTCCCGTTTTGTCGAAGGCAATCGCCCGCACGGTGCCAAGCGCTTCCAAATGCGCCCCGCCCTTAATCAAGACCCCGCGTCGTGCGGCGGCAGTGATCGCGCTGATGACCGTCACCGGCGTGCTGATGACCAGCGCACAGGGACACGCGATGACCAAAATCGTCAGGGCGCGATAGAACCACCCCGCGTGCGGGTCAGCCCCAATGAAGGGCGCACCGAACACCAGCGGCGGCCCAATCGCCACCAGCAACGCGACGACCATCACAGCCGGCGTGTAATAGCTGGCGAATTCGTCGATCATGCGCTGGGAGGGCGCACGCTGGCTCTGGGCTTCGGTCACCATGTCGATGATACGACTGAGCGTGTTGTCGTCGGCACGGCGCGTGACTTCGACCTGTAGCGTGCCATTCTCGTTGATGCTCGCGGCGAAAACGTCATCGCCGATGTGCTTATCAACCGGAATACTCTCACCAGTGATCGGCGCTTGGTTCACGCCGCTGTGTCCAGTCTGGACGATGCCATCCATCGGGATACGCTCGCCCGGCTTGACCAAGATCACATCGCCAATGTTCAACTGATCGACGTGAACAGTCGTCTCTACGCCATCCTGCACGCGGATCGCCTGCGTCGGCTTCAAGTCCATCAGCGTTTTCAAGCTCTGGCGTGCGCCGTTGGTCACGTAGCCTTCGAGCGCCTCGCCGATCACGTACAGAAAGACGACCGTCGTCGCTTCTAAATACTCGCCGATAATCAACGCGCCGACCCCCGCCAGCGACATCAAGAGATCAATCGTGAAGCGGCGATTGATCCGCAAGGCGGTGACACCACTCGTCGCAATCGGGTAGACCGCAATCGCCAGCGCGACCGTATAAATGCCGGAACTGACGACCAACGGCAGGGGTGAAAACGTCACCAGCAAACCCAGCAAAATCAGCACAAAACCGATCAGCGCCATGCGTGTGTCGTTGCGGCTCAACAAATAATCCCAGAAGCCCAGCACGCCGCCCCGTGTCGTTTGCTCGTCTGCTGGGGTCGCGGTCGGGTCGGCATTGTCGTGCAGCGTATTGCCGAAGGCTTGCGCCCGTTGTTGCAATTGCTCGAAGCTCGCCTCGCCTTCGATCACCAGCCGCATATTCGCAAAATCCACCTGCGCGAAGTTCACCGCGTCCAGCTTGCCGATGCCCGTCTCTAGCTCTTTGGCACAATTCGCACAATCCAGATTACCAATGTCATAGTATTTCTGGGACATATGCTCCCTCACTGAGATTCAATATCATGTATGTTTTATCAGGCATATATTATAGCATCAGGTGAGCGCCGGCGTATACCCCCACCGGTACATTGATACTCAATATCACTGCACAAAAACGCGATTTAAAGCTATGATGTGAGCAGGATACATCGCGCACACGATAATCAAGATCAAACGGAAAGCAATCTGATGACTGAGGCACTCTATCCCCTATTGCTGACTCCGGTTCTGCACGTCAAAGTGTGGGGCGGACGCAAATTAGCACAGTACTTCGATAAGCCCCGGCCCGATGAACAGCCCTACGGCGAAGCCTGGGAGTTGCACGACACCAGCACCGTTGAGAACGGCGCACTCGCCGGATGCACCATCGCTGATCTGCTCGCCAGTCATGGCGCTAACCTGATCGGACGACAACACGACCCCGCCGACGGCATGCCACTCTTGATTAAGTTGCTGGATGCGAACGATTGGCTCTCGGTGCAGGTGCATCCCGATGACCAGCAGGCACGCACATTAGAGGGCGACCCGCGCGGCAAAACCGAGGCGTGGATTGTGCTACAGGCGGATGCCGGTGCGCGTCTAGTCAACGGTGTGCGGGATGGCACGCAACGCACAAACATGGCAGAAGCGATCCGCAACCAGACCTTCGAGGACTTAATCGTCTACCAGACTGTCCAACGCGGCGACGTGCTGTACATGCCTGCCAACACCGTCCACGCGCTCGGACCGGGACTCCTCATCTACGAAGTGCAACAATCCAGCAACGTCACCTATCGCCTGTATGACTGGGGGCGCGTCGGCTTAGATGGCAAACCGCGCCAACTACACATCGAGAAGGGCGTGCAAGTCGCGAATCTGCAATCCTTGCCACCGGTGACGCACCCCACCGGCGCGACACAACTGGTCGATGGAGCGTACTTCCAGACGCACCGCCACATCCTGCACGATGCGACGCAGACGCACCCGACCGCCAATCGCTTCCACGCGCTGACGGTCATCGACGGTACGATCGACGTGATCGGCGCGGGCGAGCGCGTCACCCTGCCGACCGGACGCACAGCATTGATCCCGGCGGCGCTGATCGACTACACACTAACGGGAACAGGCGTGGTGCTGCAATCACACATGACCGACGGAGACGAGGCACGATGACAGAGACGACGCACGCCCCCATTGCGCTGGTGACGCACCGCGCCGAACCCGATTTACACCTGAGCGATCGCCACTTGGTTGCGCCCTTGCAAGCGCAGGGGTATCGCGTGGCGGTCGTCGCGTGGGATGACCCGACCGTGCAATGGGACACTTACGATCTGGTCGTGATTCGCTCAACGTGGGATTATCACCGCCGCCATGCTGAATTTTTGCGCTGGTTGCAAGCTGTCGATCGCGTGACGACGCTCGTCAATCCCTTGCCACTCTTACGCTGGAACATGGACAAGATTTATCTGCGCGACTTGCAATCGGCAGGCGTGGCACTCTTACCGACGGTGTTTGTCGAGGCGCATCAGCCCGCCGACCTGAGCGACATTCTCGGGCAGGCAGGCTGGCAACAGGCGGTCGTCAAGCCGCTGATTAGCGCGGGGGGCGAAGATACGTGGCTCGTCACGCCGGAGACCGCCACCGCACGCCAACCCGCCTTCGACGCGCTGATTGCCCGTGATGGGGTCATGGTGCAACGCTTCGCCCCGCAGATCGCCCGGGGCGAAACCTCGCTGATATTCTTCGACGGTGCGTACAGTCATGCGCTGTTGAAAGTGCCAGCCGAGGGTCAGATACGGGTGCATGAGGCGTACGGCGGGCGCAACCGTGCTATCGACCTGAGCGCGACCGTCATCGCGCAGGGGCGCGCCATCTTGGCGCACGTCCAGCGCCTGAGCGGACACCTGCCAAGCTATGCGCGTGTCGATGGGTTGGTGACGGACGATACGTTCACCCTGATGGAACTGGAGTGCGTCGAGCCGGAGTTATTCTTCCAGTACGCGCCTGCAGACGCGCCCGATCATTTCGTGCAAGCACTCGGACGCGCCTTGCAGGATGCGCGCACGTTCTAATTCGCCTCCTCGTCTAAGACGCGCACCGAATCGAGAATTTGCTGGAGTTCGGCAATGTGGGCATCGTCGGCGGCGACCCGATCAGCTGTGAACAGCTCGACCACGGCGAGGAAGTCGCCCTGTTCGATGAAGAACGCGTCAATCTGACCATTGCGCCCGTTGTCGGCATCAGTCACGCGGTAACTACGGCGGATCGTGCCATCGGGGGCTTCGGCGGCATCGATGAAGACATAATCCACCCGCCCGTCATAATAGCGGCGGCTATAGTCCAGCGCCGACGTGCGATCAGCACTGACCAGCGCCATCGCCACCGTGACATCGCCGCTATCGCCCTGCTCCCAGACGTGATACAGGCGCGATGCGTCCGAGCGATCGTCATAGCGCAGGCTGACATTCGCCGGCAGGAGATCAGAAGGAATGCTAATTGAATAATTCTCATCGGTGATGCGCTCGGCTTGCGGGAAGGGTGTGGGCAATCCAGCGCTTGTGTCGGCGGGTTGCGTGCCTGGTTGCAGAGCAAAGCCGACTGCGATCACCAACACCAGCACCAGCACAACCGGCGCGATGAATAAGAGCGCTCGAGTATTGCCGGTCGTCGGCCTTGTCTCAGCAGGCGTAGCCGCCGCATCGCCGGCGTCGGTGGCAGGCATCATCGTCTTCCCACCGACGACCGTCCCGCCTTCATTCGTCACCGGTGCCGCGCCAATCAAGGTCGGGTTATCCGCGTCTGCTTTGGGACGTGCCGGTGACACCTTAGTATCGGCTCCGGCGATGGCATCAGCGAAGGCTTGCGCCATCTCGCCCACCGATGAATAGCGATCATCAGGGTTCTTAGCCGTCGCTTTCTCAATCACGCGCTCGATCGCATCCGGCACATTCTCGCGGAATTGCGAGAGCGGTGGCACCGGTTCGTTGATGTGCTTCAAGAGCAGGCTCAGCGGTGTCACTGCCTGGAAGGGTTCGCGTCCGGTGATGAGTTCAAACAGCACGATACCCAGCGCATAAATATCCGTGCGTGCGTCGATCGGCATCCCGTTCGCCTGCTCCGGCGACATATACGCCGGCGTGCCGACGATCGCACTGCCGGTCAGGTCACTGCCCATCACGCGCGCGATGCCAAAATCGGTGAGATAGGCGTTGCCGTATTCGTCAAGCATGATATTGCCCGGCTTCAAATCGCGATGGACGATGCCCTGCTGATGGGCGTAGTCGAGCGCGTCGGCAATCTGCGTGAAGGGCTTGACCAGATCGGCTACTTCGACCACGCCGCGCCGCACCATCTGCGCCATACTGCCCCCGCCGAGATAGCGCATCGCGATGAAGGGCACGCCTTCATCCTCGCCATAATCGTAAATTGGCAAGATATGCGGATGCTCAAGCTGGCTGATCACTTCGACTTCGCGCTCGAAGCGTTCGAGAAAGCCGGGATCATGCAAGAAATGCGGCGGCAAAACTTTGACCGCGACCGTGCGCCCCATTGAGCGCTGGGTCGCGCTGTAGACCGTCGCCATGCCACCGCGCCCGATCTCTTGAATGATCGTGTACTGCCCGATCACCGCGCCGATCAATCGGTCTTGTTGCTCGTTCGGCTCCTGTTGTTGCTCGTCGCTCATGCCTCTGCCCTCGTTAAGCTGTGTTTGTCCGTTATTGTGTCAACTATATGTCGGCTTGAGCGATGGTGCAAGTTTGACTAGTGCCGATTATAATAGAGTGAGCCTTGCCCGCTAACGTCAGGATTGAACATGCGCCAGCGCTGGATCATCGTGTGGATCATCATCATGTGTACAAGCATCAACCACGCCCAGAGCGAGATCATCCCGATCGACATCGAGACCGTCACCGGCGAGATCACAGCGGCGGACGCGATTCAACGCTATCGCTTCACGGCAGAGGCGACGCAGACCTACATCATCACGATGGAAGCCACCGGCGGCGATCTTGATCCGCAGTTGTTCTTGCTGGATGCCGACGGGCAACCGATCGACGAGAACGACGACATCGACACTGCCAGCGGCAACCGTGACGCGCGCATCGTCTTCACGCCGGATGTCAGCGGGACGTACATCATCGACGCGACGCGCTTCTTACAGAGTACGGGGACGTATCGCCTGACACTCGCGCTCGATGTCGACATCGAAACGGCTGATTTGCCCGATTTTGACGTGGCGTTCACCCAGATTCAGTATTTGTTGCCGGCACAGGGAACGATCACCGCCGAAAACCCGATCCAGTATTTTGTGTTTCGTGGCACACAGGGCGAGCTTGTGCAGTTCACCG